>DASTLK010000675.1:0-9627 GCA_035715025.1 Vicinamibacteria bacterium | reverse complement strand
TCCACCGGCTGGCCGGCGCGAGCGTGGGATCGAGCGCCCCCTTGCGCGGCCCCGTGCGGCGCTCATAGAGCGGCGCCATCGACACGCGCCAATTGCCTGCCGCCTGCGCCCGCTCGACCGGCGTGAGCTCGATCTGCATGAGCTTCTCCGCCTCCGCGAGTGTGGTGGGTGTGACCTCGGGCCCGACGGAGGGGCCGGTGCCGAAGGCCGGCGGCATGCCCGGAGGGGCCGGCGGCGAAGGCGGAGTCGGAGGTGCCTGGGGCTGGGCGTCCGCTCTCGTCGCAGGTACCAGGGCCGCGCTGGCCAGGCCGAGGGCGGAGGTCTTGAGGAAGTCGCGTCGGGCAGTGCTCATGGGCAGGATTGTGCGCCATCCGGGGAGGGCTGGCGACGGATGGGCAGGCCGTCCCCCAAGAGGAAGCACCGAATGCCTGTTCGTGCCATTCGTATGGTATTCTTCTGGCATGAAGGCTGCCATCGACAAGGCAGGTCGTGTGGTCATCCCGTCGGAGATCCGCCGGCGCGCAGGCCTCCGGCCCGGGACCGAGATGGAAATCATCCTGGAGGACGATGCCTCGGTCCGGCTCGTTCGCGACACACCCGGTCCGCGTCTGCACCGCGTCGGCCGTCGCCTCGTGGCGCGACCCACTGCGAAGCGCGACCGCTTGCCCGAGGTCGACGTCGTGGCCCTCCTCGAGGAAGAGCGCAGCCGCTGGCCGTGGTAGCCCGCCCGGTCGTCCTGAAGGGAGCGTTCCTCGACACCAGCGTCATCCTGCCCGGTCTCATCGATTTCGGAGCCCGATCCGCCAGCGCGCAGCGCCTGTTCGAAGCCATCGCCTCCGGCCGCCTTGGCCGCCCCCGGACGGCCTGGTATTGCTGCCTGGAGTTCTACTCGGTGGCGACACGCCTGCCGCCGGAGTTCCGGCTGCAGACGGCCGATGCGGTCGCGTTGCTGGAGTCCGAGGTGCTGGCGCGGTTCGAAATCGAGGATCTGCCGCGCGGGGAGCGCCACGCCTTTCTCCGCGAATGCGGACGTGAAGGCGTGCATGGTGGGCGCCTGTATGACGCCCACATTGCCGCCGTCGCGCGCTCCTCGGGGGCACGCGTGGTCGTCACCGACAACGCCCGTGACTTCGCAGGACTCGAGCGGCAGGGCATCCGGGTACTCGCGGCCGCCGCGGCCCGTCAGCTCCTGCGCCGCCGCACCCGGCGCCGTCGGTCCTAGCGTCAGGGACCGCTACCGAAAAAGCCTCTTTTCCCGGCCTTTTCGGAGGTTAGCTTTACATAAGATATCTTATCGGAACTCACTCGCTCACCATTGCGCGATGCATGTGCCCCCGGATGCAAGTCCACGGACAGCCTCACGCTGCTGGACCAGATGCGCGGACCTCGCCCGGGGGTCGCCGAGCCCGGCCGAGCATGGCGCGCCGCCGGTCCTCACGCTAGACTAGCTCTCCACGGGAGCGCTCCGGGGGGAACTCCCGTCGGCCGAGGGCGGCCGTGCCATACGAGGAAGTGTGACGACCGCGCTCCTCAGGATCAGCGTCGGGAGTGCGCTCGTCGCCGCCGTGCTGCAGCTTCCGCAGCCCGCCCGCGGCGCCGGTCAGGCCTCGCGCTTCGAACGGAGCCTCCTCCGGCCCGATAGCGACGAGTCGCCTTCCTCCGGCCCCTCCGGCCACACCGAGTTCTACTTCACGCGAGCGGTCTACACCGCCTACCGGAGCCGGAACTGGGCCATCGACTATCCAAAGGCCGATCGCCAGTTGATGGTGGGCGTTCGGCGCCTGCTGACCCATCTGGATGCCTCCCCCGACATACACCCCGTCCCGCTCGACGACCCCGACCTGAACCGGTTCCCGTTCCTCTACGCCGTCGAGGTCGGCCACATGGCGCTCACGGAGCCGGAGGTCCTGGGGCTGCGGCGCTATCTCCACGCGGGCGGGTTCCTGGTCGTCGACGACTTCTGGGGCACCCGCGAGTGGGCCAACTTCGAGAGCGAGATCCGGCAGGTCCTGCCCGGCTGCACGATCGTGGACCTGCCCAAGGACCACCCGGTCTTCAGCGCGTTCTACGACATCAGGGAGTTCTACCAGGTGCCCAACGTCGGCAACGCCCAGACCGGGCGCACCTGGGAGAAGGACGGCTTCGTGCCGTACTACCGCGGCATCTTCGACGACAAGGGGCGGCTCATCGTCGCCATCAACCACAACACCGACCTCGGCGACGCCTGGGAGTGGGCGGAGGTGCCGGAGTACCCGCTGAAGTACTCCACCTTCGCGTACCAGATGGCGGTGAACCTCATCGTCTACTCGATGAGCCACTGATCCCCCATGGCCCCCTGGATCGAGCAGGTGTTCGAGCTGCTCTTCAAGTACCGTCCATTCATCTTCCAGAAGGGCCGGTTCGTGATGGCCCCGCCCTGGCCGGCCGCGATCGTGCTCGTTCTGGGCGCGGCCGCGGTGGTGGTCAGCTACCAGAGAGCGAAGGGCGGCTCGGGTCGTGTCCCGCGCCTCGTGCTCGCCGTCCTCCGCACGGCCGCCCTCGCCCTGGTGCTCTTCTGCCTGTGCCGGCCGGCTCTCGTCCTCTCCACCGTCGTGCCGCAGCAGAGCTTCCTCGGCGTGCTCGTGGACGACTCACAGAGCATGCGCATCGCCGATGACGGTGCCACGAGGGGACAGGTTGCGGCGCAGAGCTTCGGGCCCGAGGCTCCCCTGCTCAAGGCCCTCTCCGACCGTTACAAGCTGCGGCTCTTCCGTTTCTCCGAAACCGCGGAGCGCGTGCCGAGCACGTCGGATCTCACGTTCGACGGCCGACGCACCTCGCTGGCGAAGGCCCTGGAGCGCGCGAGCCAGGAGCTCTCCGCCGTCCCCCTGGCCGGCCTCGTGCTCGTGACCGATGGCGCCGACAACGGCGAAGCGGACGTGGCCGATCTCCTTCCGCGACTCCGCGCGCGGGCGATTCCCGTCTTCACGGTCGGAGTGGGTCGCGAGCGGTTCGCCAAGGACGTCGAGCTGACGCGGGTGGACGTCCCTCCCTCGGTCCTCAAGGGGACTTCCGTCACCGCCGAGGTGCGCGTGGCCCAGCGCGGCCTGGGCGGGCGCAAGGTCCAGCTCCAGGTGGAGGACGCGGGACGGGTGGTGCAATCCCAGGAGATCACGCTGCCCGCGGACGGGGAGTCCGCGGCCACGCGGGTTCATCTCACCGCCTCCGAGGCCGGTCCCCGCACCTTCCGCTTCCGCGTCGCCCCCCAGCCCGGGGAGCCGATTGCCGAGAACAACCAGCAGGACGTGCCGATCGAGGTCGTCGACCGGCGCGAGAAGATCCTCTACTTCGAAGGCGAGCCGCGCTTCGAGTTGAAGTTCATCCGCCGCGCGGTGGCCGAGGACAAGAACCTGCAGGTGGTCTGCCTGCAGCGCACGTCGCAGAACAAGTTCCTGCGCCTGGACGTGGACGACGCGGACGAGCTGGCGGCCGGGTTCCCCAAGACGCGCGAGGAGCTCTTCAAGTACCGCGGCCTCATCCTCGGGAGCGTGGAGGCGGGCTTCTTCACCGCGGACCAGCTCCGCATGATCGCGGAGTTCGTCTCCCAGCGCGGCGGAGGCCTGCTCACCCTGGGCGGGCGCCACTCCTTCGCCGAAGGCGGATACGCGCCCACGCCCCTGGCGGACGTGCTGCCCATCGTGTTCGAGGACGGCCGCGACCCCAAGCAGCCGTTCTTCGCGGAGATGAAGGTGGAGCCCACGCCTTTCGGGATGACCCACGGCGTGACCCAGCTCGCCGCCACCGAAGAGAAGAGCGCGGAGCGATGGAAGAGCCTGCCTCCCCTCTCCACCCTCAACCCCATTCGCCGGACGAAGCCAGGGGCGGTGAGCCTCCTCCTCGGGCGCGGTGCCGGCCTGCCCGGCGCCCAGGTCGTCCTCGCCTACCAGCGCTACGGCGCGGGCAAGGCGCTGGCCTTCACCGCCGACGATTCGTGGCTCTGGCAGATGCACGCCGACATCCCGCTCGAGGACATGACCCACGAGAACCTGTGGCGGCAGCTCCTGCGCTGGCTGGTGAGCGGCGTGCCCGGTCCGGTGACGGTGTCCGTCTCTTCCCCACGGACGTCCCCGGGCTCGCCGGTCACGATCCTGGCCACGGTGACGGACGAGACGCATCTGAAGGTCAACGACGCCCAGGTCGTCGCCCACGTGAAGGATCCCTCCGGCGGCGAGCAGGCGCTGCCCCTGGAGTGGACGGTGGGCAAGGACGGTGAGTACGCCGCGCGCTTCACGCCGCCCGACAAGGGTGCATACGAGGTGCGCGTCGAAGCCGAGCGCGCCGGCAAGCGGCTGGGCAGCGAGACCGCGGAGGTGCAGGCGGCGGACCTCGCCACCGAGTACTTCGGGGCGGAGATGCGCCGGCCCCTGCTCGAGCGGATCGCGGAGGAGACGGGCGGCCGCTTCTACACGCCCCAGACGGTGAAGGCGCTGGCGGAGGACATCAAGTACGGAGGCGGCGGGGCGACGGTGGCGGAGACCAAGCCCCTGTGGGACATGCCCGCGCTGTACCTCGCGATCGTGGCCCTGGTCTCCACGGAATGGGCCTATCGCAAGGCCAGAGGCCTGGCGTGAAAAGGGCCGCCCGGCGCGCGCTGATGCTCGTGATCGTGCTCGCGGCGTGGGCCGTTCCGGCCGGGGCCGAACAGAGCCATCTGCTGATCGTGGTCGGGCTGGGAGGCGAGCCCAAGTACACGGATGCCTTCCACGAGCTCGCCCTGAAGATGATCCAGGCCGCGGAGAAGAAGATGGGCGTGGCGGCCTCGAACATCACGTATCTCGGCGAGAAGGCCGCCGACCCGGCGGTGCCCGTTTACAAGGGCCGATCGTCCCGCGAGAACGTGCAGAAGGCCCTGGGCACGCTGGCCCAGACCGCCGGCCCCGGCGATCTGGTGTTCATCCTCCTCATCGGCCACGGCGGCGCCCAGGGCGGTGAGTCCCGCTTCAATCTCCCGGGTCCGGACATGACCGCCGCCGATTTCGCGCCGCTGCTGGCGGCGCTCTCCGGCCGTCAGGTCGTGTTCGTGAACACGGCCAGCGCCAGCGGCGACTTCGTGAAGGCCCTGAGCGCGAAGGGCCGCACGATCGTGACCGCCACCAAGAGCGCCATGGAACGCAACCAGACGGAGTTCCCGAGCTACTTCGTCCAGGCCTTCAGCGAGGACGGGGCGGACGCGGACAAGGACCAGCGCGTCTCCGTGCTCGAGGCCTTCACGTACGCGCGGCGCGAGGTCGAGCGGTTCTACGAGAAGGGCCACCTTCTCCTCACCGAACACGCGATCCTGGACGACAACGGCGACGGCGTAGGCAGCGCCGTGCCCGACCCCGCCGTGGGAGACGGAAGGGTCGCGCGCACGCTCTTCCTCGGGGGCGGCAACGAGAATGCGGCGGACGACGCCGCATCCGGCACCGCCGATCCGCGCGTGGCCGACCTTCGCCGGCAGCGCCGCGCCCTCGAGCAGGAGATCGCCGCCCTCAAGGTGCGCAAGGACGCGATGCCGCCGGCGGAATACGAAGAGGAGCTGGAAAAGCTGCTGGTGGAGCTGGCGCGCCGCGACGCCGCCCTGCGCCAGCGAGAGGGTGCCCGATGACGCGGCGGCTCGCGCGGTGCGGCCTCGGCCTGCTCGCCCTCCTCGCCGCGGGCGGCGGCTCCGTGCATACGGTGCAGGCCCAGGACGCGGCGGCGGCGTTGCGCGCAGGGGACTACGACGCCGCCATCGCCGTGCTCACGCGGCAGGCCCGTCAAGAGCCGCGGTCGGCACCGGCCCATCGCACCCTCGCCCGCACGCTGGCCGAGGTGGGCCGCTACGCGGACGCGGAAGCCGCGGTGAGGTCGTTCCAGGCCGCGAGCCCACGCTCCCCCGAGCTCTTCAACACCCTCGGCGAGGTGCTGGCCGCGCGCGGCCGGAACACGGAGGCGGAGGCCGCCTTCCGGAAGGCGATCGCGGGCGCGGCCGCCGACGCGCTCACGGCCGAGGTGAACCTCGCGACCCTCCGCCTGGCCCGCGGCGAGCGCGACGAAGCCATGAAAGGCTTCCGCCGGCTCATCCAGGCCTACAACCACTCCGGCTCGCTCTCTTCCGAGCAGCTCGCGGCGGTGGCGCGCGCGTGCTGGGCCCTCGGCGCCGACGATCCCCAGCTCTTCAAGGACGCGCTCAAGGCCTTCGACGAAGCCATCGCCAAAGATCCCGACAACATGGACGCGCGCGTGGGCCTCGTCGAGCTGTTCCTCGAAAAGTACAACCGCACGGATGCCGCGACGACGGCGCGGGAGGCGCTCGAACAGAGCCCCTCCCACCCCCGCGCCTTGCTGGCCATGGCCCGCGTCCTGGACGCGGACGGCGCACCCGGCATGATGGAGACGCTCGGGCGCAGCCTGAAGATGAACCCCGCCCTCGAGCCCGCCCGCGTCTTCCTGGCCGAGGCCCGCCTCGATCAAGAGGACTACGAGGCCGCGGCCCACGAGTCGGAGCAGGTACTCGCGGCGAACCCCGCTTCCCTGCCCGCGCTCTCGACCCTGGCCGCCGCGCGCCACCTGCAAGGCGATCAGGCCCGGTACGAGGATGCGCGCCAGAGGGCCCTCGCCCTCAACCCCCGCAACGCCGAGCTGTACAACCGGCTCGCCGAGATCAGCGCGCGCAATCGCCTCTACCGGCAGGGGGCCGATTTCGCCCAGCAGGCGGTGGCGCTCGACCCGCGCAGCTGGCGTGGGCTCGGCATCCTCGGTCTCAACCAGCTCCGCCTGGGCGCCATCGAAGAGGGGCGCAAGAGCCTCGAGGCCTCGTTCGCCGGCGATCCGTACAACGTGTGGATCAAGAACACGCTGGACCTCCTCGACACCTTCCCGAAGTACAGGGAGACGAAGACGGCGCATTTCCGGATCCTCCTGCACGGCAAGGAAGCGGACCTGCTCGCGCCCTACGCGGCGGAGCTGGCCGAGGATGCCTACGCACGCCTTTCCGCGCGTTACGGGTATCGGCCGGACGGCCTCGTTCGGGTCGAGGTCTACCCCGACCACGCGGACTTCTCCGTGCGCACCGTCGGCCTGGCCGGTCTGGCGGGCCTCGGCGCGTGCTTCGGCCCCGTCCTCGCCATCGACTCGCCCTCGGCGCGCGAGGTCGGCCAGTTCAACTGGGGCTCGACCCTGTGGCACGAGATCGCGCACACGTTCACGCTCGGACTGACCGGCAACCGCGTGCCGCGCTGGTTCACGGAGGGGATCTCCGTGCACGAAGAGCACCGGGCGCGGCCCGGGTGGGGCGACGACGTCACCGTCGAGTTCCTCCGGGCTCTCCGGTCCGGCGAGCTGCTGCCCCTCGCCGACCTCAACCGCGGCTTCGTGCGACCGAAGGGACCCGAGCAGGTGGCCATCTCGTACTACCAGGCCTCGCTCGTCGTCGAATGGATCGAATCGCAGCGCGGCTTCCCGGCCGTGGTCTCTCTCCTGAAGGCCTACGGCGAAGGACGCAGCACCGCGCAGGCCTTCGAGAGCGTGCTCGGCACGACGCTGGAAGACTTCGACAAAGCCTTCTTCGCGCACCTCGAGCAGCGCTTTGCCGGACCGCTGGCCGCCATCCGGCCGGCGATGAAGGTCGCGCTGCCGGGCCAGGGCCCCGCCCGCACCTCGCCCGCGGACGTGGAGGCACGCGCCAAGGCCGACGCCGGTGATTTCGACGCCCAGCTCGCCGCCGGCCTCGCCCTCTTCCACGCCGGCAAGCGCGCGGAGGCGCTCCCCTACCTCGAGCACGCGCAGGCGCTCTTCCCCGAGTACGCCGGGCGGGACAGCCCGCACTTCTACCTGGCCGCGATCGACAAGGACCAGGGCCGGCCAGGGGACGCGGTGAAGGAGCTGCAGCAGCTCACCGCGATCACGGACAGCCACTACCAGGCCCAGCTCGAGCTGGCGCGCCTGCTCGAGGACCAGGGCGACCTGGCCGGGGCGGCGGCGTCCCTGGACCGTGCGCTCTTCATTTCGCCGTTCGAGCCCGCGGTGCACGAGCGCCTGGCCGCCCTCTCCGCGCGCCTCGGCGACCGCGCAGGCCTGGTGCGCGCGCGTCGATCCCTGGTGGCCCTCGATCCCGTCGACCGCCCGGAGGCGCTCTATCAGCTCGCGCTGGCCCTGGTCGAGGCCGGCGATGCGGCCGCGGCCCGTCGTGAGGTCCTGCACGCGCTGGAGATCGCGCCGCGCTTCCAGCGCGCCCAGGAGCTGCTGCTCCGGCTGCACGACGCCCGCGCCGGGAGCGCCAATCCATGAGGATGACGGTGCCGATCCTGCTGCTCCTCGGCGCGGCCGCCGCGGGTGCGGCCGGCGACGGCTACGAGCCGCCGGACGTGGACTACAAGAACACCACGTACAACGGTCGCTTCACCTTCGTGCGCGTCCGCTTCCGGCCGTCCGACTGGGGTCCGGGCCGCTACATGTGGGGGCTCGACCTCAAGTGGAATCACGACTATCCGCGCGCCGAGGCGCATTTCATGAAGATGCTGCACGAGCTGACCACCCTCGACCCCAACCAGGGCGGCGGGAACATCCTCTCCCTGGACGACCCGGAGATCTTCAAGTACCCCGTCGCCTACATGTGCGAGCCCGGGTCCTGGACCCTCGGCGACAAGGAGGCCGCCGGCCTGCGCGCCTACCTGTCGAAGGGCGGTTTCCTGATCGTGGACGACTTCGTCGGACGTCACTGGAGCAACTTCGCCGAGCAGATGGGAAAGGTCCTGCCCGGCGGCCGCCTGGTCGAGGTGGACAACGATCATCCGGTGTTCGATTCGTTCTTCCGGGTGGAGGACCCGCGCGCGTTCCCCCATCCCTACTTTCGCGTCTCGCCGGACTACTTCGGGATCTACGAGGACAATGATCCCGCCAAGCGACTCCTGATGATCGTCAACTTCAACCAGGACGTGAGCGAGTACTGGGAGTGGTCGGACACGGACATCAACGCCATCGACCTCAACAACGAGGCCTACAAGCTGGGCGTGGATTACGTGATCTATGGAATGACGCATTGAGCCCGATGATCGACGAGCTCGTTGTTGGGGCGCTGGGGCAGCCAGCAAGGCGAGGGCCCGCAGGTCTGCCGCAAGTGCGCCATCGTGATGACCGCACGCGCGGCTTGGCAGCCAACCAGTGAGCGCGGCGCCGCGCAGCGGCGGCGCGCGACGGGGGGTTTCAGGGGGGGAGTTCATTCCCACGTTTGATGGAGAATGAATTCCCCCCCTGAGATAAAAGACAGGAGCGAAATGACCGCCACGAACGTTCCTCTCGACCAGGCCGGCTCGGACGACGTCGCCCTCGCCGAGCGCATGAAACAAGGCCGCGACCGCATCGTGCGCGAGCTGCGCAAGCTGATCGTGGGCCAGGACGACGTGATCGAGCAGGTGCTGATCTCGCTCTTCGTCGGCGGCAACAGCATCATCACGGGCGTGCCCGGCCTGGCCAAGACCCTGATCATCCACACCCTGGCCCAGGTCCTCGACCTGAAGTTCTCGCGGATCCAGTTCACGCCGGACCTGATGCCGTCCGACATCACGGGGACGGACATCATCCAGGAGGATCCCGAGACCGGGCGCCGCCATCTCGTCTTCGTGCCCG
>DASTLK010000674.1:0-9339 GCA_035715025.1 Vicinamibacteria bacterium | reverse complement strand
AGGGACTGGTAGCGCTCCTCGGCGTTGGGGTCGGTCACGCGCTGGTTGCCGCGGATGTCGCGCAGCACGCCGAGCAGTCCGTTGCGGCTGACCCCATGCCGCTTGAGGACGTCACCGGCGACGTTCTTCCCTTCGATCAGCGCGAGCAGGAGGTGCTCGGTCGAGATGTAGTCGTCCTTGAGCGACTCCGCTTCCTTCAGCGCCGACTTGAAGATGGCGTCGAGCCGCGGCGACACGTGGGTCGCGGCTCCTTGTGTGTGCGGCAAGGCGCCCAGCGCCTTCTCGGTGTCCTGGAGGATGGCGTTCGTGTTCACCCCCATCTTGGCCAGGGCCGCGGGGACCACTCCTCCCTCCTGCGTGACCAGGGCGTGGAGCAGGTGCTCCGGCGTCACCTCCGGGTGGTCGGCTCGCTCGGCCGCCGTCTGGGCGGCGGCGATGGCCTCCTGAGCCTTCACCGTGAACTGGTCCATGCGCATGGAACGATCCTCCGCCTTCCAAACTAAGACATGAGCGTCAATTTGTCAATCTTATTGAGTGCATTAGTATAAGCAATGGCAGATCAGCGATATGGGGAGATTCGAACCCTCCCGGGAATCTCGTTCTCCGTATCCCGCTGTGCAAGGTTAAGATCGCGGGTTCATGCCCGCGGCCCCCCGCGATCTTCGTCTCCTCCTCGTCGGTCTCGCCTTTTTCCTCAGCGGCGGCGCCGCGCTGGCCTACCAGGTCGCCTGGCAACGCATTCTCGCCCTGCAGACCGGGGTCGGCCTTTACTCGATCGCGGTGATCGTCGCGGCCTTCATGCTGGGGCTGGGCCTCGGCAGCCATCTCGGCGCGGTCTTGAGCACCCGCATCTCGCGCCAGCGCGCCCTGGCCCTCTTTGCGGCCTGCGAGCTGACGATCGCCGCCTTCGGCGCCCTGAGCTGCACGCTGTACTACGACTGGCTGTACGTGCGCTGGGGATCCGCCTTTGGCGAGCCGGTACGGGCGGGCCTCCTCCAGTTCGCCAGCCTCGCCCTTCCCACGATCTTGATGGGGATGTCCCTTCCGTTCCTGACGCGCGCGATGGTGCGCGATGCGGCGACGGCCAGCGAAACGATCGGATTCCTATACGGGATCAACGTGCTGGGAGCGGCGCTGGGGGCTTTGGGGACGCCCTGGGTCTTCATTCGCCATTACGGGATTCGCACCGCGGTGATGGCGGCGGTGGCGGCCAACGCGGTCGCCGGGGTGGGTGCCATCGGGTTGGCCTGGTCGGAACGGAAGGCTGGATCGGCGAAACGGACGGAGACGGGCACGGAGACGGAGACGGGAACGGGAACGGGAAGGGCGACAGCGACCGAAGCACCGCGATCGTTCCGGACGTGGCTCCTCCTGTACGCCCTCAGCGGGTTCTGCGCGCTGGCGCTCGAGATCCTGTGGTTCCGCGTCCTGGACGTCGCGCTCAAGTCGACGGCCTACACGTTCGGCACGCTGCTCACGGTCTACCTGCTCGGATCGGCGACCGGTGCGCTGGCCGGTATCGTGATGGTGCGCCGGCTACGGCGGCCACTCCGTACGTTCCTCGCGCTGCAGTGCCTCTTGCTCCTCTACGCGGGCGGCGCCCTGGCCCTCCTCACGCGCATCCCGCCCGACACCCCGTTCTACCAGTGGTATTACGAGCTCTGGGGTGGCGCGCGCTCGTTCAACCTGGGCGGCGCGATGCACTGGGACGCGCTCGTGAGGCTCTACGTCGTGCTGCCTCTCGTGCTCTTCGGCCCCCCCACCGTCCTCATGGGCCTGTCCTTCCCCGTCCTCCAGCGGGCAGTGCAGGACGATCCCGCCACCAGCGGATGGAAGGCGGGCGTGCTCCAGGCCGCCAACATCGGCGGGTGCGTGGCGGGCAGCCTCCTGGTCGGCCTGCTGATGCTCACGCTGCTCGGGACGCCCGGCACCATGCGCCTGCTGCTGCTCGTGGGCCTCGTGTTCGCGGGCCTGGGCCTCCAGGCGCACGGGGCCCGCAGCCTCTTCCTGCCCCTGGCTGTCCTGCTGGCGTTGGCCGCCCTGGCCCTGCCCGGCCAGCATGCCTTCTGGATGCGGCTGCACGGCACGGCCAAGGAGGGCACGCTGCTCGACGAGGACGCCACCGGCGTGGCCGCGCTGATTCCCGGCAAGGAGCGCCTGTGGCACGTCTGGTCGGGCGGCCGGACGCACAGCTCGCTGCCGTTCGGCGGGATCCACACGACCCTGGGCGCGGCTCCTGCGGTGATCCATCCCGCGCCGCACGCGGTGGCGATCATCGGTCTCGGATCGGGAGACACCGCCGCCTCCGCCGGCTGCCGCCGCGATGTCGATCAACGCATCACGGTCTTCGAGATCTTCGCGCCCCAACGGCGCCTCCTCAGCCGGCTCCTGAGCCTGCCGGATCCGCCGGGACGGCTGGGCCGGTTCCTGGGTGACTCGCGCTTCACGCTGCGCGTCGCGGACGGCCGCAACGCCCTCGACCGCGACGGCGCCACCTACGACGTCATCGAGGCGGACGCGCTCTGGCCGACCAGCCCCTACGCGGGGAACCTGTATTCGCAAGAGTTCTTCGCGTTGTGCGCGCGGCGGCTCAAGCCGGGAGGGATGGTGACGACCTGGGCGCCGACGGACCGCGTGCGTGCGACCTTCCGCGCCGCCCTGCCCTACGTCGTCGCCGTGGCCGACGGCGACGTGCTGATCGGCAGCGCGTCGCCCATTCCCATCGCGCCCGAGGAGTGGCGGGCGCGTCTGTTCGATCCCTCGATGGTGGCCTATCTGGGGCCGCCGCGCGTCAGCGGCGTCTGGGCCCACATCGCCGGCGCGCGCGTCCTGCCGCCGGAGCCCCCCGGCCAGATGAATCTCGATCTCTTCCCGCGCGACGAGTTCCACTCTCCGGAATAGGACTGGGACTACACTCGAAGGCGTGAGACGGCATCGGCGCCAGGCGATCGTGGCCCGTGAGCCGGTCCCCGCGCGCAAGGCCGCACCGGCGCCGGAGAGCCTCGCCCGGGTCGAGAACTCGCTCTACCTGAGCATCCAGGCCATCAGGAAGAAGCACAAGCTCGAGCGGCTCGGCATCTCGTTCTACGACTCGCAGACGACGCTGAACTGGTCGTACAACGCGGACGCCTTCTTCCATGCTGCCTCCACCATCAAGCTGGCCGTGCTGGCGGGCGTCTACGGAGAGGTCTTCCACGGGCGGCTCACCGCCGATGCGCCCGTGCACGTCCGCAACAAGTTCGCGAGCATCGTCGACGGGCGGCCCTTCACCCTCAACCTCGAGGCGGAGCCCACCCCGGAGGTGGCCCGGCACCTCGGTCGGACCCTGACCGTGCGCGAGCTCGCGTACCACATGATCACGACGTCGAGCAACTTCGCCACCAACCTGCTCATCGACGTCGTCGGCGTCCCCGCCATCCAGCGCGCCCTCGAGGAGCTCAAGATCGAAGGCATCATCCTCCTGCGCGGCGTGCAGGACGAGGGCGCCTACGAGGCCGGGCTCAACAACCAGGTCACGGCCCAGGGGCTGCTCAAGCTGCTGCGGATGATCGCGGAGGGCCGGGCCTGGTCGCCCGAGATCTGCGCGCAGATGCTCGAGATCATGCTGGACCAGCGCTTCAAGAGCGGCATCCCGGCCGGCTTGCCCGGCGACGCGCACATCGCGCACAAGACGGGAAACATCTCGACCGTGAATCACGATGCCGGCATCATCTACATGGGGAATCGCAACCCCTATTTCCTGGTGATCCTCACCCAGTTCCCGGCGGACTCGAAGCGCAGCGGGGCGGTGGCGGAGGTCTCGAAGGACCTCTACGAGACGCTCGGCCGTCTGCCACGCCCGAGCGACCTGCTCGACGCGGCGAGCGGCCCACCCGCCGTCCCACCCGGCTCGTCCGCACCGAAGGGTTGACGGGTTTCCTCAGGCGAGCTTCCGCAGGACGAAGCACTTCAAGTAGTACGTCTCGGGCACGCCGAGCAGGATCGGATGATCGCGGGCCTGGCGGCGCTTCTCGATCACGCTGACCGTCGCGCCCGCGTCCGCGGCCGCGTCGGCCAGGATCCCCTCCAGGTCCGCCTCGTGGACGTGGTACGAGCACGAGCACGTGACCAGGCATCCTCCTGGGCTCAAGATCTTCAGGGCGCGGAGGTTGATCTCCTTGTAGCCGCGGCGCGCCTTCGAGGCCGCGGACTTGGACTTCGCGAAGGCCGGGGGGTCCAGGATCACGGTGTCGAACCGCTCTCCCCGGCCGTCGAGATCGTGAAGCAGGTCGAAGACGTTGGCCTCGCGGGCGGTCACGTTCGTGATCCCGTTGAGGGCGGCGTTGCGCTGGACGCGCGCCACCGCGTCCGCGGAGACGTCCGCGGCCACGACCTCCTCCGCCTTCGCCGCCACCGTGAGGCCGAAGCCGCCGTTGTAGGTGAAGCCGTCGAGCACCCGCCCGCGCGCGTGCTCGCGGGCCATGGCGTGGTTCTCCCGCTGGTCGAGGAAGAGCCCCGTCTTCTGCCCGCGCCAGAGATCCGCCTCGAAGCGCACACCGTTCTCGCTCACGGTGACCGTCTCCGGCACCTCGCCGTGCACCGCGCCGACCTGGGAGGGGAGTCCCTCCAGCGCGCGCACCCGCGGGTCGTTCCGTTCCAGGATCCCGCGTGGACGGAAGATCTCGACCAGCGCGGCCACGATCTCGGCCTTCCGCCCGTCCGTCGCCTGCGACAGGGTCTGCACCACCAGGTACTCGCCGTAGCGGTCCACGACCAGCGAGGGCAGAAGGTCGCCTTCGCCGTGCACGATGCGGAGCGCCTCCACGCCGGGGGCGATCGTCTCCCGCCAGGCGCGCGCGGCCCGCAGGCGGTCGTGCAGGAAGGTGGGCGCGAGCGTTTCTCCGCGCTCGATCATGCGGAGCTGGATCTCGGATCGGTCGGAGAAGAACGCGAAGCCCAGGGGCCGGCCGGTGGGACCCAGGACGCGCACGACGGCGCCCGCAGGGGCACCCGAAGCGTGGGCCACGTCGCTGCGGAAGATCCAGGGATGACCCGAGCGCACGCGGCTCTCGCCGCGTTTGCTGACTATGACAGGCAGGTGGGTCACCTCGCGATCGTATCCTCTTTCGCCCCCCCGCCCCGTTTGCTAGAGTCTTCGTGAGCCCCTTCCGGAGGTACGACCATCATGCAGAACCTCGTCCGCACGGATCCCGAGGTCGCGGAGGCCATCCGGAACGAGACGCGCCGGCAGGGCTCGCAGCTCGAGCTGATCGCCTCCGAGAATTTCGTGTCCGAGGCGGTGCTGGAGGCGCTGGGCACCGTGCTCACCAACAAGTACGCCGAAGGCTACCCGGGCAAGCGGTACTACGGCGGCTGCGAGTTCGTGGACGTGGCGGAGACGCTGGCCATCCAGCGGGCGAAGCAGCTCTTCGCGGCCGATCACGCCAACGTGCAGCCGCACTCGGGCGCCCAGGCGAACATGTCCGTCTACATGACCGTGTGCCAGCCCGGCGACACCATCCTGGGCATGAACCTCTCGCACGGCGGGCATCTCACCCACGGCCATCCGCTCAACTTCTCCGGCCGCTACTTCAAGGTGGTGGCCTACGGCGTGCGCAAGGAGGACGAGCAGATCGACTACGAAGGGATGGCGGCCCTGGCCCGCGAGCACCGGCCGAAGGTCCTGGTGGTGGGGGCGAGCGCGTACCCGCGCACCATCGATTTCGTCGCCGTGCGCCGGGCCGCGGACGAGTGCGGCGCCGTCGTCATGGCGGACATGGCCCACATCGCGGGCCTGGTCGCGGCCGGACTCCATCCGAGCCCGGTGCCGCACGCCGAGTTCGTGACCACCACCACGCACAAGACCCTGCGCGGGCCACGCGGGGGGATGATCCTCTGCCAGGAGAAGTGGGCGAAGGAGACGGACAAGCTCCTCTTCCCGGGCGTGCAGGGTGGGCCGCTGATGCACGTCATCGCGGCCAAGGCGGTCGCGCTGAAGGAAGCGCTGGCGCCGGAGTTCAAGACCTACCAGGCCCAGATCGTGAAGAACGCCAAGGCGCTGGCCGCGGCGCTCATGGGCGAGGGATGGCGCCTCGTCTCCGGGGGCACGGACAACCACCTCATGTTGATCGACGTGTTCGCCAAGGGCCTCACGGGCAAGGTGGCGGAGAAGGCGCTCGACCGCGCCGGCATCACCGTCAACAAGAACACGATTCCGTTCGACACCAACTCGCCCATGGTGGCCTCCGGGATCCGCGTCGGCACCCCCGCCCTCACCACCCGGGGCATGAAAGAGGCCGACATGGAGAAGGTCGGCCGCCTCATCGCGCGCGCCCTGTCCGCGGCTTCCGACGAGACGCGGCTGGCCGAGGTCAAGCGCGACGTGACGAGGCTCTGCGATCAGTTCCCGCTGTACGCGGCCCGCCTGGAAGCCTACGACGCGGCCCTGGCCGCGCACGCCTAGCAGGGGGAAATCGGCCGGACCCGGGGCCGGCGCGACGAGGCGCTAAAATCATGGGCCCGTGCCCGGATTGGCCCCTGCCGCCGCGATCGACTTCTTCGGCCCGCGCGGGCTCCTGGCCCGGGTGCTGCCCACCTACGAAGAGCGCGGGGCCCAGGCGCGCCTCGCGCAGGCGGTCGGCCAGGTCCTGACCGAAGGAGGCGTGCTCCTGGCCGAGGCGGGCACGGGCACCGGCAAGACCCTCGCCTACCTCCTCCCCGCGGTGGAGCTCGGGCGCCGCGTCGTCGTCTCCACCGGCACCAAGAACCTCCAGGAGCAGCTCCTCACCAAGGACATCCCGCTCCTGGCCCGCGCGCTCGGCCGCGACCTCAGCGTGGCCGTCATGAAGGGCCGGGGCAACTACCTCTGCCTCCTTCGCTACAAGTCCTTCGGCCAGGCGGGCAGCTTCCGCCGCTTCGACGAGATCCCCCTCTTCCGGGCCGTGGAAGCCTGGGCGCCGCGCACGGAGACGGGCGACCGTGGCGAGGTGGAGGACCTTCCCGACGGCGCGGACTTCTGGCGCGAGATCTCCGCCGCCAGCGAGAACTGCATCGGGCAGGCCTGTCCCGATTTCGAGCCCTGCTGGGTGACGCAGATGCGGCAGCGCGCGCTGGAGGCCGACCTCGTCGTCGTCAACCATCACCTCCTCTGCGCGGACCTCGCGGTCAAGGACACGAGCTACGGCTCCGTGATCCCCGACTACGACACCGTCATCCTCGACGAGGCCCATCTCCTCGAGGACGTGGCCACCCAGTACTTCGGGATCCAGGTGTCGTCGCATCGGGTCGAGGACCTGTGCCGCGACGTCGAGCGCGAGCTCAAGGCGGCACGCCTGGACGCGCGCGAGGTGCACGCGGAGCTCGATGGCCTTCGCCATCGCAGCGAAGAATTCTTCAAGACCGTCGCCCAGGGACGCGGGCACCGGCTCAAGGCGGGCTGGATGCCGCCGCGCGTCGCCGAGCAGGCGGCGGCGATGGGGGAGCGCTTCGAGGGAGTGAGGACGGCGCTGCTCGCGATTCCCGAGCGCTCGGATGCGCTGTCCGCCCTGGCCGGGCGCACCCAGGGTCTCGCCCAGGACCTCGCCTTCGTGCTCGGGGCGGAGGACGAAGGCCACGTCTGCTTCGTGGAGACGCGCGGCCGCGGGGTCTTCCTGCGCGCGACGCCCATCGACGTGTCCGCGCGCCTCAAGGAGCTGCTCTTCGATCCGGTGCGCGCGGCCGTGCTCACCTCGGCCACCCTGGCCGTGGACGGCGGGTTCGCCTACCTGAAGTCGCGGCTGGGCCTGGAACCGACGGAAGAGCTCAGGCTGCCCTCGCCCTTCGCTTTCGAGGAACAAGCCATCCTGTACGTGCCGCGGGGCATGCCGGAGCCGTCCTCACCCTCGTTCGTGGACCGGGCCGCGGACGAGGTGGCGCGCATCCTCGCGCTGAGCCGTGGCCGCGCCTTCGTCCTGTTCACGTCGTACGCGAACATGAACGCGGTCGCGGAGCGCATCGCCTCCCGCGTGGAGTATCCGCTGCTGATGCAGGGAGAGGCGCCCAAGCCGGTGCTGCTCGAGACGTTCCGGCGCACGCCGGGCGCGGTGCTGCTGGCGACGGCCTCCTTCTGGCAGGGCGTGGACGTCGCCGGCGAGCAGCTCTCCTGCGTGATCATCGACAAGCTGCCGTTCGCCTCGCCCGCCGACCCCGTGGTCCAGGCCCGCATCGAGCGGATCCGCAACCGGGGCGGGAACCCTTTCCAGGAGTACCAGGTCCCGGTCGCGATCCTGATGCTCAAGCAGGGGCTGGGTCGGCTGATCCGTGCCTCGACCGATCGCGGCATCCTCGCCTGTCTCGACAGCCGCCTGGTGGAGCGTCCCTACGGCCGGCGCTTCCTCGAGAGCCTCCCGCCCGCGCGCCTCGTGCACGATCTCGCCCAGGTCGAAGGCCACCTTGATTAGGACCGTCCTCGCCCGTGTCGGCCTCGCCCTCCTGATCACGCCGGCGACGGCCGCGCTGGCGCAGCCGGACCGTGTCGGCGATGCGGACCTCATGGTCACGTCTCTCGAGCGCCCGGTCTCGCTGGCCGTGGACTGGCGCCAGCGCACGGGAGACGACCTCCGCTGGGCGCAATCCGATTACGACGATGCGTCCTGGGGCCGCACGCACGTGCCCCTGGGCTGGGGTCGCCATACCGGGGAACGCGAGCCCTACGCCTGGTATCGCCTGACCGTACAGGTGGGCCCCCCGGGCCTGGGCCCCACGGAGGAGGAACGCGGGCGCCTCCGCCTCGGCCTCGCCATCGGCAAGGTGGACAGCGCGTACGAGGTCTTCGCGGGGGGCGAAAAGCTCGGTGGAGTCGGCGGTCTGCCCCCGGCGCGTCGCATTGATTACGACCGGCACGCGATCTATTTCGTTCCCACCTCGACCATCGAGCCCAGCGGCCGCCTCGTGCTCGCGCTGCGGGCGTGGAAGTCCGACGCCACCAGCCCGAGCGTGCCCGCGCCCGTCGAAGGCCCTTACCGCCTGGGACCCATCGACGAGCTGACCCACGACGCGATGGTCGCCGAGCTGCCCGCGCTCCTTTTCGCCGCCCTCTTCGTCGCCGCCGGCCTCTATCACCTGCAGCTCTTCCGGCGCCAGCCCGATCAGCGCGAATACCTCTGGTTCGGCCTCGTCGCCGCCGGCGCCGGCATCTACACCGTGCTGCGCAGCCAATGGAAGTACGCCCTCTCCGACGACTTCGTGCGGCTGAAGGAGGTCGAGCACGCGCTGCTCTACCTGATCGCGATCCTGTTCGTGCAGTTCCTGTGGCCGTTCCTCTCCCGCCCGATCTCGCGCCCGCTGCGCGCCTTCCAGGTCCTGAATGCGATCGGGGGGGTG
>DASTLK010000673.1:0-1842 GCA_035715025.1 Vicinamibacteria bacterium | reverse complement strand
CTCCAGGAGACGGGAGACGGCGCGGGAGCGCTGGAGGCGTTCCGCCAGGCCGCGGCCGCGGCCCCGAGCGATCCGCGCCCGCAGTACCGCCGCGGGTTGCTCGCGTTGCGCGCACATGCGCTCGGCGAGGCGGAGGAGGCGTTGCGGGCCGCCGTCGCCCTCGACCCCGGCGGCGCGGGGGCCCACAAGGCCCTCGGCGTCGTCCTCCTCCAGGGTGGACGCCGGGCCGAGGCGGCCACGCAATTCCAGGAGGCCCTCCGCCTCGATCCCGCGATCGCGGACGGCCCGATGATGGAGCGCGTCATCGCCGGAGCCGGCATGGGGCCGCGAAGTTGACCGCTGCCCTCTCCGTCTCCGTGGTGATCCCGAGCCTGGATCAAGCGCGGTTCCTCTCGACGACGATCGATTCCGTGCTCGCGCAGGACCATCGACCTTTGGAGCTGATCGTCATGGACGGCGGGTCGCGCGACGGGACGGTCGAGGTCCTGCGCGGTTATGGCGACGCCGTACGTTGGGTCTCCGCGCCCGATGCCGGCCAGGCCGCTGCCATCAACGCGGGCTGGCGATCCTCCGGCGGTGACGTGATCGCCTGGCTCAACGCCGACGACGTCTACCTGCCCGGCGCGGTCTCGGCCGCCGTGCACGCGCTGGAGGCCGACCCCGACCTCGACGTGGTGTACGGCGACGCGCGCTACTGCGACGAGCAGGGCCGGTTCCTGCGCGCCTATCCGACCGAGGAGTTCGACTACGCGCGTCTGCTCGGTCGCGCCGTCTGTTTCCTGCCCCAGCCCGCGACCTTCCTCCGGCGCCGCGTGCTCCACTCCGATGGTGCGCTCGACGAATCGCTCCACCACGCGCTCGACTTCGAGTACTGGCTGCGCCTGGGCGCCTCCGGACGCCGGTTCCGCCATCTCCCCATCGCCCTGGCCGCGCTGCGCCTGCACGCCGGGGCGAAGTCGATCCGCGAGCTGGCCGCCTTCGCTCCCGAGATCGTCCGCATCTACGAGCGCCTCGCGGACAAACCCCCCTCGACGGTCCCGCCCGTCCTGCTCCGGCGCGGCCGGAGCAGCGCGCACTATCGCGCTTCGCAGTGCCTCTTCTGGAGTGGACGCTTCGCGGAGGCGCGCGCGCAGGCCTGGCGCTCCTGGCGGCTCTCCCCGCTGCGCTGGCGGCCCCTGCTCGCAGCCGTGATGGGTGGGACGACCGCGCGCACCGTGCTCGAGCGCTGGCGGGGGAACCCCTACACGGCCGGAGTGGAGCCGGCGTGAGCGATGGTCGCACCGTCGGGGTCCTGTACGGCCATCGTCTCGACGTGGGCGGAGTGGAAAGCCATGTCCTGGCGTTGATGTCGCGCGTCGACCCTGCCCGCTGGCGCTGGCGGGTCCTGGCCCCGACCTCGCCGTCCTTTTCCGCGAAGGCCACCGAGGCCGGCGCCGACCTCGAGGACTGGGCGCCGCGGCATGCGCTCGACGCCACGGCCTTGCGCTCGCTCGTCCGCTCCGCGCGGGCGCGGCCCCTCGACATCCTCCACGTCCACGATCCGCGCGCGCTGCCGATCGCACAGGTGGCGGGTGCCTACCTGCGCATCCCCCTCGTCTACACCGTCCATCTTCCCGTCGGGACGGACGACGGCGCGGGCGGGGGGGCGCGGCGCCGGCTCTATGGCACGGCGGAGCGGCTCCTGCTGCGCTCCGCGCCACCCGCGCGGGTCGTGCACGTCTCCGCGCGCGCTCTGGCACGGAGTCCGCGCGGATCCAACGGGCGGACCGTCCTCATCCCCAACGGCGTGAGTCTGGGCCGCGCGCCCATGGCGGGCGCGCGCGAGCGCGTGCGCGCCGCGCT
>DASTLK010000672.1:0-1810 GCA_035715025.1 Vicinamibacteria bacterium | reverse complement strand
CGCCTTGTCCGGCCCGCCCTTCACCATCCAGGACACGGAGGTGGATGCGGACCGCAACGGCGTGCTGTTCGACCCCCTCCCCGCGGGCACCTATTCGGGCACCGGTCCCAATTCCTTCACCGTGGTGAACGCGGGTGGCCGCGGCGGAGCCCGCGGTCCCGGCTTCTTCCAGGCCGACGTGCGCATCGGGTACCGGGTTCCTTTCCGGGCGCGGCACCTGGACGTGTTCGGCGAGGTGTTCAACCTCACCAACAAGGCCAACTTCGCCGTAGCCAGCGGAGACCGGCGCTCCACCGACTTCCTCACCTACATCGCGCTGCGCGCCGGGGCCGTGCCGCGCACGGGCCAGGTGGGACTGCGTCTGGCGTTTTGAACGGACGCCGATCCGTCAGGAGAATCCGACGACGGGGTGCGGCACGTAGGGCCGCTCGAGAGCGGCGATCTCCTCCGCCGTGAGCTTCAGGGACAGCGCCGCCACCGCGTCGTCGAGGTGATGGGACTTGGAGACGCCCACGATGGGCGCGGTGACCACCGGCTTGTGGAGCATCCAGGCCAGGGCGACCGTCGCCCGCGGCACGCCGCGCCGCTTCGCGACCTCGGCCACCCGCTCGATCACCCGGCGATCGCCCTCCACGTTCGCGGTGTACAGCGTCTTTCCGAACTCGTCCGTGCGCGTCCTCTCGCTCGTCTCGTCCCAATCGCGGGTCAGGCGCCCGCGCGCCAGCGGGCTCCAGGGCAGGACGCCGACGCCCTCCGCCGCGCAGAGGGGCAGCATCTCCCGCTCCTCCTCGCGGTGGAGCAGGTTGTAGTGGTCCTGCATGGAGACGAATCGGGTCCAGCCGTGACGGTCGGCCAGGTAGAGGGCCTTGGCGAACTGCCAGGCGAACATCGAGGAGGCGCCGATGTAGCGCGCCTTCCCCGCCTTCACGACGTCGTGCAGGGCCTCCAGCGTCTCCTCGATCGGCGTGCGGTGATCCCAGCGGTGGATCTGGTAGAGGTCGACGTAGTCCATGCCCAGGCGGCGCAGGCTGTCGTCGATCTCGGTCATGATGGCCTTCCGCGACAGGCCCATCGAGTTGGGCCCCTTGCGGATCGAGAAGTAGACCTTGGTGGCGACCACCACCTCGTCGCGCCGGGCGAACTCGCGCAGCGCTCGTCCCGTGATCTCCTCGCTGGTGCCGTCGGAGTAGTTTGTCGCCGTATCGAAGAAGTTGATGCCCAGCTCGAGGGCGCGACGGAAATACGGGCGGCTCTTCTCCTCGTCCAGAGTCCAGGGATGGAGGCCCCTCTCCGGCACGCCGAAGCTCATGCACCCGAGGCAGAGCCGGGACACCTCGAGGCCGGACCGGCCGAGCTTGATGTAGTCCATGGGACGCGTCCCTCGCCGCGGAATATACAATGCGAGGCTCGCGTGATGCAGCCTTTCCGTTCCGCGATGTCGTGCGCGGTCGCCCTGGTGCTGGCGATGACGCCTTCGGCCCGGGCGGCGACGGCACCGGCCGATGTCGTCGTCCTCAACGGAAAGGTCCTGACCGTCGATGCGGCCTTCCGGATCGCGGAGGCCGTGGCCATCCGCGACGGCGTCTTCGTCCTCGTGGGGACGAGCGCGGAGGCGCGGGCCCTGATCGGTCCCCGGACGCGCGTCGTGGATGCCGCCGGTCAGACCGTAGTCCCCGGCCTCATCGACAGCCACGTGCACGCCCTCGGGGTGGCGGAGAGCGAGGCGCGCGGCGCCTTCCGCGACCTGCGCACCATCGCGGAGATCCAGGCCTGGATCCGGGAGAAGACGGCGGCGGTCCCGGAGGGGCAG
>DASTLK010000671.1:0-3887 GCA_035715025.1 Vicinamibacteria bacterium | reverse complement strand
CGCGGAGCGGCGGGCGATCTCCGCCACTCCGGTCAGGAGGCGATCGACCTCGTCGGACGTGTTGTACATGGAGAAACCCGCGCGCAGGACGCCGCCGCGGTCGGCCAGGCCCAGGACTTCGATCGGGCGCAGGGCATAGAAGTTCCCGTCCCACACGAGCACGCCTTGATCCCCCAGGTGACGGGCGGCGCCTTCCGCGGTCACGCCCTCGATCGTGATCGACACCGTGGGCGCCCGCGGACCTTCCTCGAAGCCGACTCCCCACCGCCGCACTCCCGGGATGTGCCGGACCTTCTCGTCGTAACGCCGGGCCAGAGCGTGCTCGTGCTCGGCGATGGACGAGACGGCGGACACGATGCGCTCGCGCAAGGTGGCGCCGTCACCCCAGGCCGCGATGTAGTCGATGGCGGCCTTCACGCCGGCGAGGGCCGCGTGATTGAGCGTCCCCGTCTCGAAGCGCTCGGGCGCCGTCTGCTCCTGCGTCCGCAGCCGGTCCGGCTCCAGCTTCTCGAGGAGCCCCGGCCGCGCGTAGAGGATCCCGACGTGGGGCCCGTAGAACTTGTAGGCCGAGCAGAGGAGGTAGTCCGGGTCGAGGGTGGCCACGTCCACCGGGAAGTGCGGCGCATAGTGCACGGCGTCGAGGACGAGCAGCGCGCCCACCGCGCGCGAGAGCGTGCGCGCGAGGCCGGCGTCGTTCACGGTACCGAGCGCATTCGAGGAGAGGCCCATGGCCACGACACGGGTGCGCGCGCCGATCCTGGCCGCCATGTCGTCGTAGTCGAGGCGGCCGTCCGGGCGCAGCCGGACCTCCTTCACGTTCACGCCGCGCTCGCGGAGGGCGATCCAGGGCCCGCGGTTCGCCTCGTGATCGAGCTGCGTGATCACCACCTCGTCGCCCGCGGAGAGCTCTCGACCCAGGGCATGACTGAGCGAATAGCACAGCGTCGTCATGTTCTGGCCCAGCGAGATGGTGCGGCCGCCCGGCGCGCCCAGGAAGGTGGCCACCGTATCGCGCGTCGCCGCGATCAGGGCATCCGATTCCCGGCTGGTGACGAACTGCCCGTGCGTATTGGCGTTGCAGGTGCGGTAGTAGCCGGCGATGGCCTCGATGACCGCACTCGGCACCTGCGTTCCCGCCGGGCCGTCCAGGAACGCGAGAGGAAGGCCCTTGTCGTCGTGACGGCGGGCGAGGGACGGAAAGTCCGCGCGGCAGCGCCGCGCGCCGCTCTCTCCGAACATTTCCGGTCAGCTCCCCAGGGCGCTGAGGTACGCGCGGATCCGGCTGGCGTTCTTGCCGACGTCGCTCTTGCCGACGCGGCTGAGGGAACGCACGTCGACGCGGCTACCCGCGCCCTCCGCCTTGACGCGAATCACGATGTCGTCCTTGAAGCCGAAGAAGCGCGTGGTGTCGGTGGCCTCGATGCGTCCTTCCGCGGGCACGGCGGCGACGATCTCCCAGCCCTGGGCCCGCGCCGCCGCCAGGGCGCGTTCGAAGGCGCGCGCGGGGGGGTCGGACAGGGTCACCGGCCGCACGTCGGGGTAGGCCTGATGCTGCTTGGCCGCCACGTCGGGGCCGCCGTATTCGATCGGATTGCTGGCCCCTTGGCGTCGCTCCACGACGGCGACGAATGCGGGCGGGTTGTCGGTATCGGTGCTGATGTCATGGATGGGGGGGACGGATTGGGCTGTACGCCGGAAGAGCAGCGGGGGGAGGCACGCGCCCAGTGCGGCCACGATCGCCAGGGCCGCGACGGCGCGGCGGCCACCCAGCACGAGCGCGATCAGCCCCAGGACGAGGGCGGCAATCCCGCCGTAGGCGGCCCAGGCGAGCACGACGGTCAGCCCGGTGCGGAACGACCACCAGCCCATGCGGCTTCCCGGTCCGGCCAGGAGCACGGCCGCGAGCCCGGCCAATGCCACCACCAGCGCCAGTACCGCAAGCCCTCCTCCCACGCGTCGCAGTTGCGCCATACGGGGCAAGTGTACCCCGCGCCGCCGGCTCCGGAACCGGCCCTGCCGCATGACGGCGGTATGCTCGCGGCGTGGGCGAGCTGCTGAACCACTTCGTCGAGGACCCGCGCGTCTGCGACTACCTGGCGGACCAGCGCGCCTCGCTCGAGTACCGGGTGATGACGGCGGTGGACCCGGAGGAGCTCGAATCGATGCTCATACGCGGGTGGCGGCGGCTCGGGCCCTTCTACTTCCGGCCCGCCTGCTCGGGCTGCTTCGAGTGCGTTCCCCTGCGCATTCCCGTCGCACGCTTCGCGCCCTCGGGCAGCCAGGAGCGGGCGGCGCGGCGAGCGCGGCGCTTCCGCGTGCGCATCGGCGCGCCCCGCGTGGATCGGGCCCGCCTCGATCTCTACGCACGGTGGCATGCCGCCCGCCAGAGCCGCCGCGGGTGGAGCCCATCGCCGCTCGGGGCCGAGGAGTACTGGCTCCAGTTCGCGTATCCGCACGAGGCGGTGCGCGAGGTGACCCTATGGGACGGCGGGAGCCTCGTCGCCGTGAGCCTGTGCGACGTCACGCCGCGCGCCTGGAGCGCGATCTACTTCTTCTACGACCCGAGGGTCGCCCGCCTTTCGCCCGGCATCGCCAACGTCATGCTGTGCCTCGCCCTCGCCCGCCAGCGCGGGATCCCGCACGTCTATCTGGGCTACCGCGTGCTCGGATGCCCTTCCATGCGCTACAAGGCGACCTTCCGTCCCCACGAGCTGCTCCTGGGACGCCCGGGACCGGAGGAGGAGCCGCGGTGGGTCGCGGGCGCCCCCGAAGGGCCCAATTTCGTCAACTCCTTGTAAAAACTGGTCATTGGCCGTCCCGGGCCTCAACTCCCCCCCCACCTCCCGGTCCAACCCAAAGAGTGCGGCCCCTGAAGTGGCCGCTTCAGAGGAGCCAATTCAATGAAGAAGACGACGATCGCAGCCCTCGTGGTCGCGACGGCGGCGGCCGGGTTCACGGTCGCCCGCGCCGACCAGGGCGATGACAAGGGGTTCGGAGGCCGCCACGGCCGGCGTGGCCCGAGTGAGGCGCAGCTTCTGGAGAAGTACGACGCCAATCACAACGGCGTCCTCGACCCCGAGGAAAAGGCGGCGGCCAAGGCGGATTGGGAAGCCCACCGCGCGGAGCGCGAGGCGAAGATGCTCGAGCGCTTCGACGCGAACCACAACGGGGTCCTCGATCCCGAGGAGAAGGAAGCGGCGCGGAAGGAGTTCCGGGCCCGGGGCGAGCAGGGCCGCGAGCAGCGCCAGGCGAAGCTCCTGGAGAAGTTCGACACCAACCACAACGGGACGCTCGATCCCGAAGAGCGTCAGGCCATGCAGGCGCAGCGTGAGGCTCGCCGGGCCGAGATGCTGAAGAAGTACGACACGGACGGCGACGGCAAGCTGAGCGACAGCGAGCGCGAAGCGCTCCGGAAGGACATGCGCCAGAAGCACCACGAGGGTGAGAACCGCTAAGCCGGCCTCATTCGTCCCTTTCATCCCCCGCCCACGGCCTCCGGAGGCCGTGGGCGTTTTTCTTTTTGGGAGGGAAGTGGGAGTGCCGGCGCATGGCGGACTCGCGGCGGTGTGGTCGCCACTGGAGCGGGGCCTGTCTCGGTGCAAGTGTCTCGCGGGACGCCCGAGACCGGAGCGAGGGCGCGCACTGCTTTACGAGGGATAGACAAGTTCCAGCGCGCCGAGCGTCCCCGCGAAAGGGCGACCACCCGGCCGCTGGACATTCATGCGCGCGACACTCCCCCGGCCGAGTTTCCGCGGTACGCTGCTTGCAGGGTCCGGGTTGGTCAGGGGCCCAACCCATTAACGACGGAGCGCGATCAGTGAGTCTGAAATCTCTCCTTGGCGGCGTCATCGACGGCGAGCTCGGTCAGCCCGACCTCCTGCGCCGGG
>DASTLK010000670.1:0-4912 GCA_035715025.1 Vicinamibacteria bacterium | reverse complement strand
CCGAGGTCCCGCCCGCCGCTGGCGAAGGTCCAGTGGCGATGCGCGGACTGGGCGAACAGGGCAGCCGCGGAGACGGCGAACACCGCGGGCAGGACCCAGCGCGGAAGCGGGGCTTCTCTCTCCGGGGGCGCGGAGAGGGGCCAGGCGGCGGCGGCGGCGACGAGGGGCACGAGCAGGAAGAAGGTCGGCTCCGGTGCGACCGTCATCAGGGTGGCGGCGACGGCGCCGACGAGGGCGAGGACGGGGTGCCGCAGGGACTCGCCGTTGGGAAGCGCATGCGCGAGGCCGGCGCCCAGCGCGGCCCCCAGGGCCAGCACGACGAACGTGGTGGGCGGCGACAGCCGGGAGACGAGGAGCCCGGCCGCGGCGACGCCCCAGAGCGCGCCCGTTGCTGTGGCCACGGCGCGGAGCTTAGCATCCGCGCGGGCAAGCGAATCCGGTCGCGAGAGCTCCGAGCGCCCGAGGGCCCGGTTGCGCGAAGGCCGCGTGCCCGCGCGGCGCGCCGCCTAGAGCGGGGTCCGGGAGTGCGCGACGCTCGCCGGCGTCACGGACAGATCGACGTCCGAGAACGAGCTGAAGGGCACGGTCGCGGTGAACTGCCGCGCGTCCTTCACGTCGCTGAACCCGAGGGTGATGTCGATCCGGTCGAAGGTGGAGGAGTTGAACCGGAAGATCACGCGGTGGACCTGGTTGCTGTTGGCGCCGATGCGGCCGACGCCCGCGCGCTGGATGTCGGTCGCGGTGAGCTCCGCCCGCTCGACCTCCAACCCGCGGTTGAAGATCCGCATCCGGGCGAAACCCCAATCGGCGGAGCCGCCCGAGGATTCGGTGATCCGGATCGGCGTCTCCAGGGCCACGGCGAATGCCGCCACCCGGCTGGGGTGGAGGACGAGTGACCCCGAACCTGTCGCCGTGATCGCGGCGCTGGGCACCGGGGCGGGAGTGGGAGCGGAGGGGGCGGTGGGCGAGCTGCCGCCGCCACCACACCCCGCCAACGCCAGGACCAGGATCGAAGCAAGAACCTTGCGCATGGACAGCCTCCTTTTTCGGCGAGTGGAGCGATCGCTCCGCGCCGCACGGAGACCTCTACGAGGAGGCTGGGGGTGAGAGTTTTCGGTTCTCCTTCGGGAATCGTTCGGGTCGTGGATTTCCCCCCGCGCGACCGTGCCCTGGCCTATGATCCTGGCGCGTGCGCTTCCGCGTCCTGGGGTCGGGCAGCTCCGGCAACACGACCCTCGTGGAGGGCGGGGGCAGCTTCGTCCTCATCGACGCCGGGCTCGGCCCGCGCGAGATGGCCGAGCGCCTGCAGTCCCTCGGCATCGATCCCGCCTCGATCGCCGCGATCATCCTGACCCACGAGCACACCGACCACTCACGCGGGGCCGCTTCGTTCTCGAACAAATGGGGCGTGCGCATCCTGGGCAGCCGCGGCACGTACGCCGCGGGCGGCTTCGGGGCAGTGGACATCGCGGGCTGGGACGTGCTCGAGCTCGGCCAGCCCCGTGCCTACGGCGGTCTCACCGTGACCGGCGTGCCCATCCCGCACGATGCCGCGGGCCCGGTCGCCTTCGTCCTCTCGGGCGACGGCGTCTCGATGGGGCACGCCACCGACTTCGGCCACGTCAATCGAACGCTGGTGGACGCGTTCCGGCCCTGTGAGACCGTCGTCGTGGAGTCCAACTACGACGCGGCCATGCTGCGCGACGGGGCCTATCCCTGGTCGCTCAAGGAGCGGATCCTCGGCCGCCTGGGGCATCTCTCCAACGACGACGTCGGCGACTACATCGTGCGCGGCCTCGGCGAGACCTGCCGCACGCTGGTGCTGGCCCATCTCTCCCGCAAGAACAATCATCCGGAGCTGGCCCGGATGAGCGCCGAGCACGCGCTGCGGCGCCGCGGCCGCACCGAAGTGCGGCTCGAGATCGCGGAGCCGGACGGGATGGACTGGATCACGGTGACCGCGCCGCCCCGCGCGGCGAAGGGACCCGAGCAGCTGCGGCTCTTTTGAGCCGCTACCCTTCGTAGGACGGCCGCGCGAGCACGCTGCCCTTGCGGCGGACGAGGTCGAGGTCGATCGCGTGCTCCCCGCGGGGGAGATCCGGCCTGGTGAACGTCAGCACGTAATGGCCGGCCAGCGCGCGTTCGAGACGGGCGAAGGCCTGGCCGGGAAACAGATGCGTCTTCGCATAGAAGCCGCCCGTGTCCTCCGCCACCTGCTCCAGGCCGACCTCGAGCGTGTGGTAGTCCGCATTGGTGACGTCGAGCGCGAACACGGTGACGCGGGCTTCGACCAGGGCGCGGCGGGCCGGGCCGTAATCGTTTTCCAGGAACACCCCGAAGCCGGGCGACCAGCGTCCCATGCCCCATCCGAACAGGACCAGGCTCTTGGCCCCCGGCAGCTCCTTGAGCGCCTCGCCGAGCTGGAGCAGGGCCGTCTCCGGTGCCGCCGCGCGCTTGCCCGCCCCCGGCTCGAGATGCTCGACGAGCGAGGGCGCGTCCCCCGGACCGAGGAGGGGCAGGCGCTCGAAGAGGATCGATCGGTCGAGCACGTGCCGCAGCCGCGCGCGGTCGCTGGTGAAGTCGGTCCAGACCTCGAGATGGGAATCGAAGGAGACGACGGCCACGCGATCCTGCTCGCCCAGGCCGTCGAGCATCTTGCGGGCGCGGCGCAGCATCTGCAGGAAACCCATGACGCGCGAGGACTCCAGATCCTTCTGGAAGAAGAACACGATCAGGCGCCCGCGTGGGGGCAGCGGGGCCCCGGCCTGCCCGGCCGCGACCGTCGCTTCCGGATCCGGAGGAGCGCCGTCGTCGACCCACGACACCGATTGCACGGGCACCGCTCGGCCGTCGACCTTGAGGCGGAAGTCGCTCGGAGTCAGGCCCAGGATGGGACGGCCGGCTCCGTCCACGACCCGCGCGTCCACCACCACGCTCTCGACGTCCACCCGGTCGCGAAAGCGGATGTCCTGGTCACCGGCCACCAACGGGCTGATTGGCTGCTCAGCGGCCACCAACGGGCTGATTGGCTGCGCCGGCGCCAGGCCCGTCGCCGCCGGCGCAAGCAGCACGAGCGCGGCCAGCACGGCCAGGCGTGTCACGCCGGCACCAGCCGGATGTAGTGCGGCTCCCACATCGCCTCCGCCACGCGGCGCGCGACGTCGTCACCCGGCACGTCCGCGGCCACCCCATCCGCCCGCGCCTGGCGCACCACTGCCTCCGCGATGTGCGCGGTCACGCGGCGCAGGGCCGGGATCGGCGGGTAGAGCGCGCCGGCCTCCATGTCCTCCTCGCGCAGCTCGTCGGCCAGGCGCTCGGCGGCGGCTCGGAACATCCCGTCGGTGATCTCGCGCGCCTCCGCCACCAGCGCCCCCAGGCCGACGCCTGGGAAGACGAAGACGTTGTTGCCCTGTCCGATGCGGCGCGTGCGGCCGGCGTGGACCACGGCCGGGAACGGGCTGCCCGTGGAGACCAGCGCCCGCCCTTCCGTCCACTTCACGACGTCCGCGGGCGAGGCCTCGGCCTGGCTGGTCGGGTTCGAGAGCGGGAAGACGAGCGGCCGCTCGACGTGGGCCGCCATCTCGCGCACGACCGTCTCCGTGAAGGCGCCGGTGGCCCCGGACACGCCGATGAGCACGGTCGGGTGCAACGCGCGCACGACGGCGAGCAGATCGTGGCCGGGCTCGAGGCCGTCCGCCGCGGCGAGGGCGGCCGGCCAGGCCAGCTCGCGGCGATAGTCCTCGGCCGGAGCTTCGCCTTCGACCACGAGGCCGTGCGAATCGAGGACGGCCAGCGCGCGCCGCAGCTCGTCGCCGCGGAGGCCCGCCCGCTGAAGCGCCTCGCGCACGAGGCGGGCGATGCCGACGCCGGCCGCTCCCGCGCCCAGGATGACGATCCGGTGCCGCGCCAGCGGCATCCCGAGAAGACGCGACGCGGCCAGGATCCCCGCCAGCGCGACCGCTGCCGTGCCCTGGATGTCGTCGTTGAAGGACGGCAGGACCTTGCGATAGCGGTCGAGGAGGGCGAACGCCGTGCCCTTCCGGAAGTCCTCCCACTGGAGCACCGCCTTCGGGAACCGTCGTCGCACGGCGTGCACGAACTCGTCCACCAGCGCGTGGTATTCGTCGCCGCGCAGCCGGGGCCGGCGCCAGCCGATGTAGAGGTCGTCCTCGAGCAGCGCCTGGTTGTCGGTGCCGACGTCGAGGCTGATGGGCAGGGTGTGCGCGGGATGGATGCCGGCGGCCGCGGTGTAGAGCGCGAGCTTGCCGATGGGGATGCCCATGCCGCCCGCGCCTTGATCGCCGAGGCCGAGGATGCTCTCGTTGTCCGTGGCCACGATGAGGCGCACGTCCTCGTAGGGGGCGTTGCCGAGGGCCTCGAAGATGTGGCCGCGCTGGCGCGGCGTGATCCAGAGCCCGCGCGCCCGGCGGAAGATCTTGCTGTACATCTGGCACACGCGCCCGACGGTCGGCGTGTACACGATGGGCAGGTAATCCTCGAGGTGGTCCACGAGCACGCGATAGAAGAGATGCTCGTTGCGGTCCTGCAGCGCGGCCAGCCCGATGTAGCGCTCGACGGGGTCGTCCTTGCGGGTGATGTTGCCGTGCACGCGCGCGGCCTGCATCTCCATCGTGCTCACCGCGTCCGGGAGGAGACCGTCCAGGCCGAAGGATGCGCGCTCCTCGCGCGTGAAGGCGGTGCTCTTGTTGTACATGGGGTGGCTGAGGAGCTGCGGCCCCCGATAGGGGACGGCCACGCGCGGTCCGGCCTCGTCCACCTCGATGCGGTACCGCTCCATGGCAGGAATGTTCCTCCGCCCGTGGGGGCGCTGCAACCGCGGCGCGAGAGCGTCCGCCCTCGGGACGGCGCCGGGCCGCATGCTAGACTCCGCGCGAAATGCCTCTTCCGCACG
>DASTLK010000669.1:0-6113 GCA_035715025.1 Vicinamibacteria bacterium | reverse complement strand
GGCGGCCCGCCTCTTCGCCAAGGCCGGCCAGCCGCGCGAGGTCGCGCGCACCCTCAGCACGTCCATCCAGCCCCTGATCCTCCTCGGCGCCTATGCGCGCGCGGAGGCGGCGGCCCGGCAGGCGCGCGAGATCTTCACCCGCGAGGGGGACGAGCTCCGCCTGGCCCGGCTCGACGTCAACGTCGGCAACATCTTCCATCGTCAGGATCGCTTCGCGGAGGCGCTGCGCTCGTACGAGCAGGCCTACGAGCGCCTGCTCCCCCACCGGAATGCCGAAGGCATCGCGGTCGCCCTCGGCAACATGGCCGTATGCCTGATCAGCCTGAACGACTTCACGCGCGCCCTCGAGACCCATCAGCGGGCGCGCGCGTTCTGCGAAGAGCACGGCATGCCCAAGCTCGTGGCCCTGGCCGACTACAACATCGCCTACCTCTACTACTTCCGCGGCCAATACGGACGCGCCATCGAGGAGCTGAAGGCGACGCGGGACGCGTGCGAGAAGGTGGGCGACGCCTACCTGGCCGCCCTGTGCCGCATGGATCTGTCGGAGATCTACCTCGAGCTCAACCTCAGCGACGACGCCGCGCAGATGGCGGAGGAGAGCCTCGCGGAGTTCCGAAGGCTGGGCATGGGCTACGAGGCCGCCAAGTCGCTCGCCTACCTCGCCATCGCGAACGGCCAGCAGGGGAAGGTCCTCCGCGCCCTCGAGCTGTGCACGGAGGCGCGTCGCCTGTTCGTCCAGGAGCAGAACACGGTGTGGCCCGCGCTGCTCGACCTCTACCAGGCGCTCATCCTCTTCGGGGCCTCGCGGCTGTTCGAAGCCCGCCGGCACTGCACGGCCGCCCTGGAGGCCTTCCGCTCCACGGCCCTGGCCAGCAAGGCCATCCTGTGCCGCCTGCTCCTCGCGCGCCTGGCCCTGCGCATGGGCGAGCTCGACGTCGCCCGCCAGCAGTGCGAAGCGGCCGGGCAGACGCTGGCTCCGCTGGACCTGCCCGCCCTCAGCTTCCAGCTCGACTTCGTGCGCGGCCAGATCGAGCAGGCGGCCGTCGAGCCCGCCGCCGCCTACGAAGCGTACCGGCGTGCCCAGCGGTCCCTGGAGATGCTCCGCAGCAGCCTGCGCGGCGAGGAGCTGAAGATCGCCTTCATGAAGAACAAGCTCGAGGTGTACGAGGCGCTGGTCGACCTCGCCCTCGAGCGCCGCGGCGACGACGACGGCGTGGCGGAGGCCTTCTCGTACGTGGAGCAGGCCAAGTCCCGCAGCCTGCAGGAGCTGCTCCTCCGCGCGGCCACGCCCGTCAGCCCTATCGCGGCGGGCAAGAGCGAGCTCGTCCGCCGCGTGGGCGATCTGCGCGAGGAGCTCAACTGGTACTACCACCGCATCGAGTCGGAGCAGATGGCGGCGGAGGAGCGGACGGAAGAGCGCGTGGAGGCGCTGCAGGAGCAGGTCTTCGAGCGCGAGAGCGAGCTGCTGCGCGTCATCCGCGAGCTGCCGGCGTCCGAGAGCGAGTCCGTCGATCTGCTGGCCCCGGTCAGCCTGCCTCTCGAAGACATCCGACGCGCCCTCCCCGAAGACGCGATGCTCGTCGAGTACTTCCGCATCGGCTCGCGCCTGCTCGCCTTCCTCGTCACGCGCGACCGTCTGGAAGTCGTGCCCGTCGCGCTCGTGCCGCGCGTGCAGCACATCCTGCGCCTGCTGCAGTTCCAGCTCGCGTGGGCGCGTCCCAATGCCGCCGACGTCTCGCCGCTGTCGCGCGAATCGTCGCGCGTGGCCACGGAGGCTCATCTGGCCGAGCTCTACACCGAGCTCGTCGCCCCCCTGCGCGCCCGCCTCGACGCCAACCACCTGATCTTCGTCCCCCACGACCTCCTGCACTACGTGCCCTTCCACGCCCTCTACGACGGCCGGCAGTACCTGATCGACTCCTTCTCGATCTCGTACGCGCCCAGCGCCACCGTCTATGCCCTGTGCCACGCCCGCGGTGGGCCCGGGAGCGGATCGTCGCTCGTCCTGGGCGTGGCCGACGCCCACACGCCTTTCATCCTCGACGAGCTCCGCTCCGTCGCGGCGCGGCTTCCCGGCGCGGAGCTGTACGTCGGCGAGGAGGCGACGGTGGACGTGCTGCGCCAGAAGGCGGAAGGGCGCCGCGTCGTGCACATCGCGGCTCACGGCTTCTTCCGGCCCGACAACCCGATGTTCTCCGGGATCCGCCTCGGCTCCTCGTCCTACCTGACGCTCTACGACCTCTACAACCTCAAGCTCCCGGCGGACCTGGTCGTCCTCAGCGCCTGCGTCACCGGCGTCAACGTCATCGCCGCCGGCGACGAGCTGCTCGGGCTGGCGCGGGGGCTGTTCCGCGCCGGGGCGGCATCGCTCCTCCTGACCTTGTGGGAAGTGCCCGACCAGAGCACGGCCCAGTTCATGAAGGCCTTCTACGACCGCGTCCTGACCGCCCCCAACCGGGCGTCGGCGCTCCGCGAGGCCGTCCTCGCCCTCCGGGAAGAGTACCCGCATCCCATCCATTGGGCCCCCTTCGTATTGATGGGCAAGGTCTTGGCCACCTAGAACCCGGCGGGTACGCTTTTTTTGCGGACCCTATATCGAACGGACCAGGGGACGTCTCTTTATCGCTGACCCCCGTAAGGTGGCCGCGGACGGAGAACGGTGATGGCCGACACTGACGTGAAAACCCGCAAGAACGACCATTCCAGTGAAGAGGACTGGTTCGACTTTGCGCGCCAGCAGGCGGCGCCCGCCGTTCGGGCGCGCCTGGAGCAGCACCTCGAAAAGGGTTGCTCGCGCTGCACGCAAACCGTCCGGCTTTGGAGAGCGGTGCTCGATGTCGCCGATCAGGAGGCTGCCTACCGTCCCCCGGATGAGGCCCTCCGCCAGCTCAAGGGCGACTTCGCTCTCCGCCGGCCGAAGGGGCTGCTCGAGAGAGTGGCCGAGCAGGCCGCGCTGGTCTTCGACAGCTTCCGGCAGCCGCAACCGGCGGGCGTGCGTACCGCCGGCGCCGCCCCGCGGCAACTCCTCTACAAGGCCGGCCGTTACTCCATCCGCCTCCGGCTCGAGCCGGGGACCGACGCGGAACGGCTGTCGATCGTGGGACAGCTCGTGGACGAGCAGCACTCGCCCGCGGCCGTCCAGGACATCGCGGTGATCGCGTTGAAGGGAACGAAGACCGTGGACCGGACGTTGACGAATCACCTCGGGGAATTCGTGTTGGAGCCCGACTCTGCCGAGAACCTCCGCCTCTGTGTCGGCGTCGCCGAGATCGGGACCTTCACCGTCGTGCCGCGTCAGGCGACGGGGAGGACCGAAGGCGACGCGGTCAGGGCGCTCGACATGTCGGGTCGTCGTGGAAGGGCGCGGCAGCGGTAATGCTGCCGAGACGCTGAGGCAAAGGGAAAACGATGAAGTCACGATGGCTGGTCTGCCTGGTATTGGCCGTGTTCGTCTTCTCGCTCTCGCCGGCGGCGATGGCCGCGAGCGGCGACAAGATCGTCCGCACGAAGAGCCTCACCGGCCTTCCCGTCGTCAAATCGCTGTGCGCGCTCCTCGGATGCCAGGTGCTGGGATCCCTGGACATCCTTCCCGGGTCGACGGCACCGAGCTCGCTCTTCCTCGTGCGGGGGCTCATCGACAACACCCTGACCTTCCTCCTGAGCCTGCTCGGCCTGGCCGCCGTCGAGCCTGACCTGCCCGTCGCCGTCGAGCGGGACGACTCCTGGGCCTCGTCGCAGGCCACCGCCGCCGTCCTCGATCAGCTCTGGGACCGCACTCCCATGACCTATTACGGGACGACGGCCTGGGAGTCCTACCTCAAGCAGCCGGCCTCGGGAATCGTCCGCCTTCGCGACACCCACTGCGGGCTGCGTGAGACGGGGGCGGGCATCGTCGCCGTGATCGATACGGGCGTGGACCCGACTCATCCCACGCTGCAACCGGTGTTGACGGACGGCTACGACTTCACGCGCAACGTGGGCGGCGGCAACGAGAAGGCGGACGTGCAGCAGGCGACCGCGGCCGTCCTCGATGGCACCTGCTGGGTGAACCAGGCCACGGCGGCCGTCCTCGACCAGGCCACCGCGGCCGTCCTCGACGATCCCGACCATGCCGCCTTCGGACACGGCACCATGGTGGCGGGGGTCATCCACCTCGTGGCCCCCACGGCGCGGATCATGCCCTTGAAGGCGTTCTCCGCGGATGGATCGGGGTACACCTCCGACATCCTGCGCGCGATCTACTACGCCACGCAGAAGGGGGCCAAGGTCCTCAACATGAGCTTCAGCCGCCCGACCTCGTCCGCGGAGCTCAAGCGCGCGATCGACAACGCGACCAGCCGCGGGCTGATCGCGGTCAGCTCCGCCGGCAACGACGGCCAGTCGACCCTGGTGTACCCGGCCGCCTACGACAACGTCGTCGGCGTGGCTTCCACCTCGAACAGCGACGTCCGCTCGTCCTTCTCCAACTACGGCTATAACCTCGTGTGGGTGGCCGCCCCCGGCGAGGGAATCATCACCACCTATCCGTACGGAAGCTTCGCCGCGGCCTGGGGCACATCCTTCAGCACGCCCATGGTGTCGGGCGAGGCGGCCCTGCTCGTCGGGATGCAGGGAGGCGCCACCCAGAGCCAAATGGCCTCCGCCGTCGCGAAGGCGAAGCTGCTGACCAGCGACCTCCACTACGGCCGGATCGACCTCTACCAGGCCGTCCAGGCCGGCCGCTCCCTCTGGCCGAGCGCACCCTACAGCGCCGTGCCCAACAGCTGCGCGTCCGATTCGATCGATTGGTCGGAGGCTCCGTGAAGGCCAGCGACCTCTTCCCGAGCGCACCGTTCTCCTGGAGCCCGCTCAAGCTCCAGGAGCTCGAGGAGAAGGTCCGCTCCACGCGCGAGGCGACGATCTGCGCGCTCAACCAGATGCTCGACCTCAAGGACCTCAACACGGGCGTGCACAGCACGCGTCTGGCCGAGTGGGCGGTGCGGGTGGGGCAGGAGCTGGGGATGGAGGAGGGCGGCCTCGCCGACATCGAGGTCGCGGCCCTGCTGCACGACGCGGGCAAGGTCGGCGTGCCCGACTCCATACTGAAGAAGCCGGGCCCGCTCGATCCCGACGAATGGCGCGTGATGCGCATGCACCCGGAGTTCTCTTGGGCCGTCCTGCGCCTCGTCCCCGGGCTGGAGAAGGCGAGCCTCTACGCGCTGCACCACCACGAGAAGTTCAACGGCAGCGGCTACCCGTCGGGCCTCAAGGCCGACGAGATCCCCATCGGGTCGCGCATCGTGAGCGTCATCGACGCGTTCGACGCCATGGTGGCGAGCCGTCCCTACAAGGAAGGCCTGCCCCTGGAGGAGGCGCTGGGAAGGCTCGTGCGCGACAGCGGGACCCACTTCGATCCCGCCGTCGTCCAGCACTTCATTCCGATCGCGCGCGCGGAGATGCCGTCCGTGTTCGCCGCCACCGGCGTGAGCCAGTCGACCGAGCTCTAGGCCGGCAACGTCTTATCTCAGGGGGGGCACTCACGCATCGCCAAGCGGGCGTTCGCGACCCCCCCTGAAACCCCCCACCGCTGCGCCGCCGCTGCGCGGCGCCGCGCTCCTTGACTCGCTGTCTACTACCTATCCAGACTGAGTTCGTTGAGCGGGACGTCCCAGTGCGCTTCGAGGATCTCGAAGCGCCGCTGCTCTTCCTTCTTGAACGTGGCCTGGTCCGGATAGAGGCGTCTCACGATCGCATCCTCGCCGGAGGGCGCCATCATCGCGGCCGTGTCGCGGAAGGTGATGGCCACTGCGAAGGTCCAGTCCGCGCGCCCGTCCCCGTGATAGGTGGGGACGAGGGTGCGCACGGCCGTCATGCGCCCGGCCTCCTGCTGGGCCTTGAGGACGGGAAGGTGGTTCTTCTTGAAGAGCGCGACGAACTCGTCCTGGAATCCCCACTTCACCTTGTAGAAGTACCAGACCGTCCGCTCGGCCGTCGCCGACGATTGCGCGGCCGGGGCCTGCATGGCCGCCACCGCGCTCACGTCTCCCGCGGCCAGGAAGGCCCAGGCCGCCACCCCCGCCACGCCCGCGCTCATGCGCTTCCTGATCATGTCGGTCCTCCGCGCGGATTCT
>DASTLK010000668.1:0-10586 GCA_035715025.1 Vicinamibacteria bacterium | reverse complement strand
CATCATGCTCGGGTCCGGCTTTCCGTACCGGGCCATCATGTAGATCATCGCGGCCAGCGCGCCGCCCGCCGAGGCCAGCATGGTGTTGGTGGCCACCACGGCGATGCGCAGATCACCACCGGCCAGCGTCGAGCCGGGGTTGAAGCCGAACCAACCGAAGGCCAGGATGAACGTGCCCAGCAGCGCCATCGGGATGTGATGGCCGGGGATGGCGACCGGCTTGCCGTCCTTGGTGTACTTGCCGATCCGCGGTCCGAGCACCATGGCTCCGGCCAACGCGGCTACCCCGCCCACGAGGTGCACGACCGAGGAGCCGGCGAAGTCCACGTGACCGTGGCCGAGGCCGAAGTTGACTCCGAGCTGGGAGAGCCAGCCGCCGCCCCAGACCCAGTTCCCGAAGATCGGGTAGACGAACATCGAGATGAAGAACCCGTAGGCCAGGAACGACGACCACTTCCAGCGCTCGGCCATGGCCCCCGTCGGGATGGTGCAAGTGGTGTCCATGAAGACCATCTGGAAGAGGAACAGCGCGAACACGCCGACGTCGTACACGTCCGGGCCCAGGAAGAATCCCTTGGTGCCCCAGAGGCCGAAGGGGTGGCCGAAGAGAGTCACCACGAATTCGCTGTTGAGGGGAGCGGTCCCGCCCAGGGCGGCGATGGCGCCCACGCCCCCGAACTGCAGCGCGAAGCCGCAGATCCAGTAGCCCAGCAGGCCGATGGGGTAGATCATGAAGTTCATGGCCATGGTGTGGGCCGCGTTCTTGGCCCGGCAGAACCCCGTCTCCACCAGCGCGAACCCGGCCTGCATGAACATGACCAGGAAGCCGGTGAGGAGCGTCCAGACGATGTTGACGGCGATCTTGTTGTGGCCGACGGCCGCCATCACCTCGGCGATGGCCGGGGCCTTGGCGTCCTTCACGGGCACGTCGGCGGCGGTGCCCGTGTTGTCGCCGGTGGGATCGGGTACGGGCGCGGCGGGCGCGGCGGCCACGGGCGCGGCGGCGGTGGCCGGGGCCGGGTCCTGGGCATGGGCCACGAAGCGCAGGGCCGTGACCCCGACCATCAGCACCGCGCCGATCCCGAAGCTCACGAACAAACGTCGTCTCGAGGTCATCATCGAACTTCCTTTCTGTTGATCACAGCGCCTGCTCGCCGTGCTCGCCGGTCCGAATGCGGACCACGTCTTCTAGCGAGGTCACGAAGACCTTGCCGTCCCCGAACTTTCCCGTCTTGGCCGTCTTCAGGACGGCGTCCATCGCGGACTCCACCATCTGCTCCGGCAGCGCGACCTCGATCTTCACTTTCGGCACCAGCTCGACCTTGTATTCGCTGCCCCGGTACGTCTCCGCGTGTCCTTTCTGGCGGCCGTATCCCTTGACCTCGCTGATGGTCATCCCGACCACGCCCACTTCCTGGAGCGCGTTCTTGACCGCTTCCAGCAGATGCGGCCGGACGACGGCTTCGAGCTTCTTCATCCGTTCTCCTTCACGACGGTGAGACCCTCCGCGGGTCAAGGGCGGCCAGGAGGGCCGCCTCCACCCGCAGGCACTCTTCCGCGTCGAGCTTCGCGCCTCCGGGTCCGTTCACGTAGAAGACGTCGAGGGCGTGGCTCTTCTCGGTTGCGATCTTCGCAAGCGCGATGTCGAGGCCGTGCGTGCTGAGCACGCGGGCGATGCGGAAGGCGAGGCCAGGCTCGTCCTCCGCGCGCACTTCGATCACGGTGCTCGTCGCGGAAGCCGCCGCGTCGAAGGCGACGCGCGGCCGGACCAGGGGCCGCTTGGAGCGCCGTCGGATGGCGCCGCGCCGCTTCTCCACCGCCGCCGCCACGTCGTGTCCGCCCTCCACGGCCGAGCGCAGCGCGGCCTCGATGGCTTGGTGGCGGGAGGCGGGGACGGGCCCGTGCTCGAGGACCTCGCGCACCTTGAAGATGTCCAGGGCGACTCCGTCCTCCCGCGTATAGGCGTCGACGCTCAGGATGTCGAGGCGCTGCGCGGTGAGCGTCCCCGCCAGCTGGGCGAACAGGCCGGGATGGTCGCGGGTGGCCACGACGACGTCCGTGGCATGCCCGGCCGCGTGCCACTCCGCCACCAGCGGATGCGCGCCGAGATGCTGGACCAGGCGGAAGTGGCGCACCATGTCCGCGGCGTCGGTGACGCGCAGGTAGCGCTCGGGCAGGAGCGCGAAGTGCCGCTCCACCTCGCTGGGCGGGAACTCCGCTTCGAGCTGTTGCAGCGCCCTCTCGCGCGCCCCGTCCGCGGAGGCTTTGGGCCGGCTCGACGCGGGCGTGAGTTCCGCGCGAGTCCGCTCGTAGAGGTCCCAGAGCAGGGCGCCCTTCCACTCGTTCCAGACGCCCGGCCCCACTCCACAGTGGTCCGCGTAGGTGAGGAGCAGGAGCATGTTCAGCCGATCGAGGGTGGAGACGCGGCGGGCGAACGCCTCCACCAGCCCCGGCTCGCTGAGGTCGCGGCGCTGGGAGAGGTGCGACATCTCCAGGTGCGCGTCGACCAGGAACACGACGTCCGCGGCCAGGCCCGCTTCCACGCCCAGCCGCGCGCACACGCGCTCGGCCACGCGCACGCCCTTGCGGACGTGGCCGCCTCCACGTCCCTTGCCGATGTCGTGCATCAGCAGGCCGAGATAGAGGGCGGCGGGCTCGGAGACCTCGTCCAGCACCTGGCGCAATCGGACCCCCGCGGGATCGACCGGGGAAACCGCGACGCGGTCCAGCGCATCGATGGCGGTCAGGGTGTGCTCGTCGACGGTGTAGCGGTGGTAGTAGTCGTGCTGGACGAGGAAGGTCACGCGCGCGAACTCGGGAAGGAAACGGCCCAGGAGCCCCGTCTCGTGCATCCCGCGCAGCGTGGAGGCCACGCGCCCCTTGTGGGCCAGGAGACGCACGAAGCCACGGCCGGCCTCGCGCGACTCGCGGAAGCTGCGGTCGACCAGGCTCAGGCTGCCGCGGATGTCCAGCTTGAGCTCTTCGCTCAGCTCCGGGCCCTCGCGCTGCGCGATGGCGAAGGCCTCCAGGAGGCGGCGCGCGCTGCCCAGGGCAGCCGCTTCCCCGCGCGGATAGAGCTTCCCGTCGCGGATCTCGAACGTCCCCCGCGGCCGCCGCCGCAGCAGGGCGAAGGAGAAGAGCCGGCGCGGGGCGGGGGCATGGCGCACCATGAACGCGCGGGAGATCCGGTGCAGGGCGGAGGCGCGCTCGTAGTAGTCGCGCATGAAGATCTCGGACGCGAGCATCCCGCGCCGCTTCCGGTACCCGAGGTTCTCGGCCAGCACCGGCTGCAGCTCGAGGTCGAGCAGGTCGGTCTGGCGGCCGGTCGCGAAGTGGGCCTCGTTGCGGATGCGGCAGAGGTGGTCGTAGGCGCGCAGCACCGACTTGCGCTCGCCGTCGGTCAGGCCCCCGCGTTCGTGGAGCGCGGCCAGCCCCCGCGTGCCGAACAGGGCGTGGCCGATCCAGAGGATGACGTGCAGGTCGCGCAGGCCGCCCGCGCTCTCCTTGACGTGCGGCTCGAGCAGCCCGACCGCGCGCCCGAACCGAGCGTAGCGGTCGTCGAGGTCGTGGCGCAGCGACTCCAGGAAGGCGGACGTGGTACGGGCGCTCGCGAAGACGAGACCGTCGAGCCGCTCGTGCAGGCGCGCGAAGAGCCGCGCGCTTCCCGCCACCAGCCGCGCCTCCGTGAGGGCGGTCCGGGAATGGAGGTCGGTGCGGGCCATGGCCACGCACTCCGCCACCGACCGGAAGCTGTGGCCGACGGTGAGGCCGGAGTCCCAGAGAAGGGCCAGCGCACGCTCGACGAGCGCTCTCACGTCCTCGTCCGCCGCGTCCGCGCGCAGGAACAGCAGGTCCACGTCGGAGAAGGGCGCCAGCTCCCGCCGCCCGTAGCCGCCGAGCGCGATGACCGCGACCTGGTCCTGGTCCGTGGGCAGGCTCGGGGCGCACTCCGCGGCCGCCAGCCCGCAGGCGCGGCCGACGACGGCGTCGACGACGTCGCTGCGACCGGCCGCGATGTCACGGCCGCCCCGTCCGAACCGATGCCGGATGCGAAGCCGCTCCGTCTCGATCTTCAGCAGGCGGCGGAAGGCGGCCACGCCGTCGGCGGTCCGGTCGCGACGGAGCGGATCGACCAGTTGGTCCGCGTCAGGAGGCGTCGGTCTCAAAGCGAGCTCCACGGTTGTGGGCGCGATGGAGCAAGCGTCGTGCCTTCGAGTCTCGACACGCGGGCAGGCGCGATGGGCGCCCTCGCCAGCCAACGACTTGCGTGTGCTTTCCGGCCCGCGGATGCGCGACGGTCGTGTGATCTGAATCCGACGATTCCGTCGTACTTGGGGGCGGCGGGCTCAGATTCGTCAGCGCGCGGACGGACGGCGGCGAGCGCCAGGCCCGCGCGATCACTTGCAGCGGATCACGGCTCCGCGGGATCGGCCGAAACCCACGACAAGCGCGTGAAAAGCGAGGCCACCCGACGTTTTCGTGGGGGCGCAGACCGGGACGCGGCAGGCTTGGCGCGGGCTTGAAAACTCATTTGCCTCCGCTCGCTCGTCCGCGCCGGCCGCGATAGAGTCGCGTCCTCATGGGCGAGGCGAAGGCGGGAATCGGATGGGGCCTGCTCGGCTGCGGCGACATCGCGGCCAAGCGCGTGGCCGGCGCCCTGCGAGATGCCCCCGGCAGCGCGCTGATCGCGGTCGCCCGCGCCCGCGCCGAGCTGGCCGCGGAGTTCGCGCGCCAGCACGGCGCGCGCCGCTGGTACGCGGATGGGCGCGAGCTCGTCCGCGACCCCGAGATCGACGCCGTGTACGTGGCGACGCCCGTGCGGCTCCACGTCGAGCACACCGTCGCCGCCGCGGAGGCGGGCAAGCACGTGCTCTGCGAGAAGCCGATGGCGCTGGACGTGGCCGGATGCGAGCGGATGATCGCGGCCGCCCGTGCGCACGGCGTCCGCCTCGGCGTCGCCTACTACCGCCACCACTACCCGATCGTCGCGCGCCTGCGCGCGCTCCTCGCTTCCGGGGAGATCGGCACGCCCGTGCTGGCGAGCGTGCAGGCCTTCGAGGCCTTCGACCCCGGGCCGGATCACCCGCGCGCGTGGCTCCTGCGCCGATCGGAGTCGGGCGGCGGGCCCATGATGGACTTCGGCTGCCATCGCATCGAGGTGCTGCTGGACCTGCTGGGTCCCGTCGCCGAGGTCGACGGCTTCCCCGTGAACGTCCGCCTCAAGAGCCGCGAGGTCGAGGACACATGCCTCGCGCGCCTGCATTTCGCGAGCGGCGCGGAGGGCGTGCTGGCCGTGAGCCATGCCGCCAAGGAGTCGCGCGACTCCGTCGAGATCTTCGGCAGCGCCGGCTCCGCCCACGTCCCCGTGCTCAACCAGGGCCGGCTGCGCGTCGTCACCGCTTCCGGCACGCGCGAAGAGGAGCATCCCGCGCCGGGCAACCTGCACCAGCCCCTCGTCGACGACTTCGTGCAGGCGGTTCGGGAGCGCCGCGACCCCACGGTGACGGGCGAGATCGGGGCCGAAGTCTCCCGCGTCCTGGCCGCGATCTACGGATCCTGATCGGACGGCATCGCGCTCACGGCCGAGCCCGTAGCGCCTCCGCGATCGCCTTCTCCGCGAGCGGCGCCATCACCGCGTACCCGGCGGCATTGGGGTGCAGGCCGTCACCACTCAGGTCCGCTTTGAACGCGCCCGCGGCGTCCGCGACCGCCGACGCGTAGTCGAGGTACACGTGCCCGTTGCGCCGCGCGTAGTCGGACATCCAGGCGTTGATCGCCCGCAGCGTGGCCGGCGGCCGGTCCGTCGTGCGGATCACGGCCTGTCCGGCCGCATCGCGCTTGTCGTCCGCCACCGGGAGGATCGAGGCGAGCACGACGCGCACGCCGTGAGCCTTGCCCAGCTCCGCCATGCTCGCGAGGTTGTTCTCGATGGACTCCGGCGCGATGGGTCCGCTGTTGCCGGCCACGTCGTTGGTGCCGGCCAGGATCACGACCGCGTCGGGGTCGAGGGCGAGCACGTCCGCCCGGAAGCGGACGAGCATCTGGGACGTCGTCTGCCCGCCGATGCCGCGGTTGACGTAGGGCTTGCCCGGGAAGAACCCGCCGTAGCCGGCCTTCGACCAGTTGTCGGTGATCGAGTCGCCGAAGAACACGACCCGCGTCTGGCCCGGGGCTTTCGGGGCCAGGGCGGCGTTGGCCGCGGAAAAACGCGCGAGCCGTCCGTAGTCGGAGGCCACGAACTCCAGGCAGGCCACGCGCTCGCTGCCCTCGAACCGGCGGCAGGAGCTGGGCCAGACCGGGTAGCGCCACTCCGCGGGTGCGAGCGCGTACTGGCCGGGGAACGCGATCTGCGGCGGGCCGGGGGTGGCGGTGGGAGCGGGCGCGGGCGACGCGACCGCCGGCGCGGCCGTCTGCGCGGCCGCGGACATGGGGCTCAGGGCCAGGGACAGCAGCAGGGCGGCGTCCCACACGGTTCGCACGGTCGAGCGTGTCATCGAGGTTCCTCCCATCGGATCAAAGTCGCGGCATCGGCGGCTTGACCGGCTGCCCGGGCCACACGCCCTTGCGCCGCAGCGTCCGCCGGAACAGCTTGTCCCCCGCCGCCGCGTACAGCGTATCGAGCTGCGGTCCGCCGAAGACGATGCGCGAGGGCGGCGCGCCGGGCGGCCCGGATAGGATTGCGGTCAGCCGGCCGGGCTGGTCGAACACCTGTATGCCGAGAGCGGAGGCGACGTAGAGGAAGCCCTCGCTGTCCACGGTCATCCCGCCCGCGCCGGCCGAGGATCCCTCGGGAGCCTCCAGGCGGTAGAACGCCTGGCCGTGGCGCAGCGTGCCGTCCGGCGCGACCTGGTACGACCAGACCGCGCGGCCGTCCGGATCCGCGATGGCCAGCAGCGCCTGGTCCGGCGACAGCACGAGCGTGCCCGCGGCCTCGGCGTTCTCCAGCGCGGCCCAGGGACGCGGGTGCGCGTCGACGATCACCACCCGCCGGCGCTGCCGGTCGGTCATCCACACCGTGCCGCGCGCGTCGATCGCGAGGTCGGCGGCGGGGCCGCGCGCATCGAGGAACGAGCGATGACCCGCCGCATCGAACACCGCGATCCCGCTCGGGCCGTCCAGGGCGGCGAAGAGCCGCCCGTCCGGCCCGAAGGCGAGCGAGCGCACGTCCGTCGCGGCGCTGAACGCGCTGTCCCCGGCCGTCGCGTGGGAAACCTTGCGTATCGTCTGCGCATCCGAGAAGTAGACGTCTCCCTCGCGGCTCGCGGCCAGGCCGCGAATGGGACCGCTGGCTTGCACGACGAGCTGCCATCCCGGCGCCGCCGGATCCAGGATCTCGGTCGCGTAGTGCCGCTCCGCTCCCGCCTTGCCCCTCGAGGCCGCGATCGGCTGCGTCCAGTCCCGCCACAGCCAGCGCAGCGCATCCGGCAACACCGCGGATCCATGGATCCCGTCGTGGCCCCGATCCCCTTCCACGAAGCGCACGTCGTACCCCGCGTAGTCGAGCGCGCTGGCCAGGCCCTGGTTCCCGATCCACCAGTTGCCGCTGTAGATGTTCAGGTCGCGGCTGCCGTCCTGGAGGAAGACGCGGATCGGCTTGGGCTCCGACTTGCGGACCAGCGTGGCATAGCCATCGCCGCCGCGCAGGCCGGTGTAGGAGCCGATGAACGAGAGCACGCGCCGGAACGCGTCCGGCCGGTTCCAGGCCGCGGTGAACGCGCAGACGCCGCCCGACGAGGACCCCCCGATCGCGCGCAGGTTCGGATCCGGGCTGATGGCGGCCGTCTTCGCGACCTCCGGCAGCAGCTCCTCGATCAGGAAGCGGGCGTAGCGGTCGCCGAGGCCGTCGTACTCGAAGGAGCGGTCGTAGCGCGCTTGCTCCTCCGCCGAGCGCGCGGGCAAAACGCCGGGATCGACGAAGAGGCCGATGGTGACCGGCATCTCGCCCTTGGCGATGAGGTTGTCGAACACGACCGGCACCCGCCAGCGGCCCTCCTCGGCCACGTAGCCCTTTCCGTCCTGGAACACCATCAGCGCGGCCGGTGTCTCCGCTCGGTACTGGGCGGGGACGTAGACCCAGTAGTCGCGCTGCGTGCCCGGGAAGATCCGGCTCGTCCAGGAGTGCTTGGTCACCGTGCCCGAGGGGACACCGGCGTGCCGCTCCGAATCCGGGCCCAGGGGATAGTCGGTCTGGGCCGACGCGGGCGCGGCCAGCACGCCCAGCGCCAGGATCATCGCGAGACGCATCGCATCGCCCTCCGGGTCCGCGCGCACTCTACACCGGGGCGACCGCCGCTGAGCGCGAGGCCTGGCGAGAAAATTGCACATGGTTGACGATATGACCGTGGACTATCTCGCCGAGAGCCAGGCCCCCACGCGTGAGGAGATCGACCGGACGCCCGGCCTGGTCGTGCTGGAGTTCGGCACGGACTGGTGTGGGTTCTGTCGCGCGGCCGCGCCTCAGGTCGAGAGCCTGGTGCGCCGGCATTCGGGCCTGAAGCACCTGAAGGTGGAAGACGGGCCCGGACGGGAGCTCGGCCGGTCCTTCCGGGTCAAGCTCTGGCCCAACCTTGTCTTCCTCCGGGACGGCATCGTCGTGCGCCAGCTCGCGCGCCCGAGCGTGGCCGAGCTGCACGACGCCTTCGACGCGCTGGCCGGGCCCTGACCTCGGCCTCAGCGCGCGCCGAGCTTCCGTTCCAGGAACTCCGCGGTGGCCGCGTCGACCTTGACCCAGTTCGAGTGCCGCATGAAGTGGTGCGTGTCGTCGGGGATCACGATCTCCTCGTAGGGCACCCGGGCCGCGGCCAGGCGTTGGACGAGGTCCACGGTCTGGGCGAAGCGCACGTTGCGATCGTCGTCGCCGTGGATGAGCAGCACCGGCGATTTCCACGTCGCGACCTGCGAGATCGGTGACGACCGCCAGGCCGCTTCCAGCGCCTCCGCCAGGTCCGGAGCCGTCTCGTAGCGGTCGCGGGTCAGGAGGGGACGGGCCCGCTCGCCGGCCCAGTCGTGCACGCCGTGGATGTCCACCCCGGCCGCGAACAACGCGGAGTCGCGGGCCAGCGCGAGCGCGGCGAGGAAGCCGCCGTAGGAGCCGCCGTAGATCCCGATGCGCCGGGGGTCGACCTGCGGCAGCGTGCGCAGGTATTCGCCCGCCGCCTTGACGTCCTGGTATTCGGACGCCCCCTGCGCCCCCGCCTGCGGGGGCCGATGGAACTCGTAGCCGTACCCGATGCCGAGGCGGTAGTTGACGGCCAGCACCACGAACCCGCGGCTGGCCAGGTACTGGTTCAGCGCATACGCATTCGAGTAGTAGTCGGAATAGTGCCAGCCCAGCAGCATCTGCCGCGGCGGGCCTCCGTGCACGAAGATCACCGCGGGCTTCTTCGCCCCCGCGCGCGCGTCGCCGCCCGCGCGCTCGAAGAGCTGGGCGTGGACGTCGAGGCCGTCGGGCGCCTTGAAGACCACCTTTCGCGGCACCACGAGCTGCGCCTCCGGATAGCGCGAGGGCAGATCGGCGGCGAGGGCACGCGGCGTCGCCGCCTTGCTTCCCCCGAGCGCGAGCGCCATCGGGATCGGCGGGCGCGCCGCGGTCGCGCCCAGGAAGACGACGTCCGCGCCGTCGCCCGTCACGACCGGCGTCCATTCCAGGCCGGTGCCCGGCGTGAGGACCTCCGGCGCGGCGCGATCGACGGGCGCCTTGACGACGTGCCGGCGATCGACGTCGTCGGGATGCGGGCCGGAGTTCGCGGCGAAGACGAGCAGCCGCCGGTCCGGGCTCAGCGTGATGTACTCGGCCATGTACGCGCCCGGCGTGAGAAGGAGGGGCTCGCCTTTCTCCCCGCCCGCGGCCGCGACCGAGTAGAGATGCGGCCAGCCGTCCATGTAGGACAGGAACACGATCCGATCGCCCGCGGCCCAGTGCAGGTTCGTCTCGCCGTGCGTCGTGGGGTACGACCCGCGCAGGGTCTCCGGGCTCGTCCAGAGCGCGCGCCCTTCGCCCGTCTGCGCATCCGCGGTCCAGATCGCCCAGGGCACGGGCCGTGCGACGAGCACGGGAGTGGGCGCGCCGCCGGTGCCCGGCCGCCGCACGAAGGCGAGGCGACGGCCGTCGGGAGACCAGCGTGGTGACACGTCGCGCGAGGTCGAAGGGGCGACCCAGACGACCGGCTCGGAGGCGCCCGCGAAGACGCCGATGAAGGAGTGATCGCCGCGGTTGGACACGAAGGCCAGGCGCGCGCCGTCCGGCGACCACTCCGCCGCGCCGTTCTCGCCGCGCAGGGCGACGAGCGCCTTGGCCGGCGCGGACCCGTCCAGGGGCGCGACCCAGACCTGATGGTCCTTCTCGAACGCGACGACGTCGCTGCGGGGCGAGACCGCGGGCAGGTCGCCGTCGCTGAGGGCCTTGGGTTCGCCCCCATCGAAGGGCACCGACCAGACCTGCACCTTGGCCGGCGTGGGGTTGGCCGCGGGATTCACGAGCACGCCGTCGTCCCAGCTGCCGGAGTGATCGCCTCCACGCACGTAGACGGCGTACTTGCCGTCCGCGGAGAGGGAGAGGCTCGTGATCTCCTGACCGTCGTCCGTCG
>DASTLK010000667.1:0-3204 GCA_035715025.1 Vicinamibacteria bacterium | reverse complement strand
GTTCCTGGACCCCTGGGTGTCGGAGTGGGCCCTCGGATATCCGGTCTGGCGCAGCTACCAGCCGCTGCCGCACCTCTTCGCCGCGGCCGTGATGCGCCTCGCGGAGCCGTGGAGCGGCCACGCGGCGTCCTTCGCGTTCCTGCAGTACGCGCTGCTCGTCTTGTGGCCGGCCTCCGTCTACGCGGGCGCGCGGCTCATGGGATTCGAGCCCGCCGGCGCCGGCCTCGCCTCGCTCCTCGTGCTCGCGCCGTCGGCGACGGGCGAGCTGGGCCGATACGGCCTCGGCCTGGGAGCCTTCGTGTGGCGCGGGTCGGGCCTGTATACGCAGCTCGTCGCCCTCCACTTCCTCGTGCTCTCCCTCGGCGCCACCGTCCGCGCGCTGGACCGCGGCCGCGGGCGTGTCCTCGCCGCGCTCCTGCTCGGCCTGACCATCCTCAGCCACATCGTCTTCGGATACGTCGCGCTCCTCTCCGCCCTCGTCCTCGCCCTCGCCTCGGATCGCGACGCGCGCGCCCGCGCCACCGTCCGTCTGGCGACCATCGCCGCCCTCGCCCTCCTGCTCGTGGGCTGGTTCGTGGTCCCGCTGTGGCAAGCGGTGGAGGCCGTGAACCACAGCCGATGGGAGGCCGCCCACAAGTGGGACAGCTTCGGCGCGCCCGCGATCCTCCGCGAGCTCGCGTCCGGACGTCTCCTCGACGCCGGCCGCGGACCCTGGCTCAGCCTCTGCGTGCTCGGCGGCGCTGTCGTGGCCGCGTGGCGGTGGCGCGACATGCACGCGAGGAGGCTTCTCGCCCTCGCCGTGGTCTGGCTGGCCCTCTTCTTCGGCCGCGCGACCTGGGGCCATCTCCTGCGACTCGCCGCCGTTCCCGCCGACCTTCCGCTCCATCGCCTCCAGGCCGCGTTCGAGCTGTCCGCCGTCCTGCTGGCGGCGTGGGGACTGCACGTCGCCATCTCTCGCGCGCTCACCGCTCGGCGCCTCGCCGGGATGGGCCTGGCCGCGCTGGCCGTCCTCGCCGTCGCGGCCTGCCTACGCGAGCGCGTGTCGTACCTGCGCGAAGGGACGGTCTGGGGCGATCAGAACCTGGCCGCGCGCGGGCGCAGCCGCGGCGACGTCGACGCGGCTCTCGCCGACGTCCGCGCCCTGTTGGCCCCGCGGCCAGGACGAGTGTCGGCCGGGCTGGCCGCGGGTTGGGGCGGAGCCTTCAAGATCGGCGCCACCCCCGTGTACGCGCTGCTGACCGAGGCTCATCTCGACCAGGCCAGCTTCCTGTTCCACTCGATGTCGTCCGCCTCGGACCTGATGCCTTTGCGAGACGAGAACGATCCCGCGCACGCGGCCGCTTTCGGCGTGCGCGCGGTGATCGCCCCCGCCGAGCGCCCGATGCCGGCCTGGCTGCGGAGGCGCGCGACGCACGGGCCGCTCGCCGTCTACGAGGCCTCCGACGAGGGCTACTTCGGCCTCGTGGACGTCGGCGCGCGCTACGTGGGACCGCGCTCGACGTTCTATGAGCCGAGCGCGTCCTGGCTGCAGAGCCCGCTCCTCCGCGCGGACACCGTCGTCGCTCTGGGCGGAGAGGCGGACCAGCGGCTCCCGGTCCTGGTCCGATGGCAGCCGCTGCCCGCTCCGGATCCTGCCGTCCAGACGCCGTGCGGCCGGATCGTCTCCGAGGCCAAGGAGGACGAGACGTATTCGTCACGCGTCGCGCTCGCGCGTCCCTGTCACGTGCTGGTCAAGCTCTCGTGGCATCCGGATCTCGTCGCGACCGTCGACGGCGCGCCCGCGCCCCTCCTGCGCGTGACCCCCGGCTTCGGCGCCGTGCCCGTGCCCACGGGCGAGCACGAGGTCGTCGTCGCCTATCGGCCCGGGCCATTGAAGGCCGCGCTCTTCCTGGCCGGCCTCGTTCTCTTCGCCGCCGCCGCCCGCGCGCTTCGCGGCCCCGCGGCGCGGCGAGTGGAGGAGGACTGGTCGGCCCGGCTCGCCGCCGCGGGCGCGCGCGCGTCCACCGCCCGTGCCGGCGCGGCGTGGGCCCTGGCCGTCCTGAGCGTCCTCGCCCTGCGGCCCCTCTTCCGCGGACGGCTCATCGGTGGCCACGACGCGACCGAGTATCCGCCGCGCCTCGTCGAGTTCGCACGCGCCGTGGCCGACGGCCATCTGCCGGCGGTCTGGGCCGCGGATCTGGGAGCGGGGCACGGCCAACCCCTGTTCGCCTTCGCGCCCCCGCTGCTGTACGCGGTCGCGTGGCCGATGCACGCGCTGGGCGCTCGCCTGGCCGATTCGCTCCAGGTCGCGCTCGCCCTGCTTCACGTCGCGGGAGCGGTGGCGGTGTATCGCATCGGCCGCCGGGAGTTCTCGCGGCCGGCGGCGATCGGAGGCGCGGCGGCGTGGCTCTTCGCGCCGTACACCGCGCTCGACCTCTACGTCCGTTCCGCCTTCGCGGAGGCGACGGCGGTCGCGGTGGCGCCCCTGGCCGTCCTCGGCCTCCTGCGTGCCGTCGATCGGCCGTCGGCGCGGAGGGCGGGGATGGCCGCGGTGGCGCTCGCCCTGATTCCGCTCGCGCACAACGCGGCCGCCCTCCTCTTGTACCCGAGCCTCCTCCTGCTCGGCCTGCTCGCGGCCTCGCGGGCGTCACGGCGGCGAGAGGCCGTCCTCGCGGTGGGGGCCGCCTTGCTCCTGGGCCTCGGCCTGTCCGCGTTCTTCTGGCTCCCCGCCCTCCTCGAGAAGGGCTTCGTCCAGACCGACCTCCTGCGCCAGGACTTCCTGCGCTGGAGCGAGCACACCGTCACCTTCGGCCAGCTCCTGTGGTCACGCTGGGGCTACGGGCTCTCGGTGCCGGGCCGGGGCGACCAGATGTCGTTCGCCGTCGGTCCCGTGCACCTTCTCCTCGCCGCGGCGGGGACGCTGCTGGCCGTGCGAGGTCCCGATCGACAGACGCGGCGGGTCGCGATCGCCCTGGCCGCCGTCGCTCTCACCGGCGCCTGGCTGGCGACGAGCTGGGCGTCCGCGCTCTGGGCGCGCGTCGAGACGCTGCAGTACCTCGCCTACCCTTGGCGGGCCCTGATCCTGCCGGGGTTGTGCCTCCCCCTGCTCGCGCTTCCCGCCTTCGCGCGGCTGGGCTCCTGGGCCGCGGCGGTGGTGGCGGTGGTCGTCGTCTTCAACCTCGGGCACACCGAGCCCAGGGAGTACGTCACCTTCGACGACGAGTA
>DASTLK010000666.1:0-4782 GCA_035715025.1 Vicinamibacteria bacterium | reverse complement strand
AGCTGCACGTCGAACTTCGCGTCGTTGTACTTCCCGGTGAGGCGCAGGCGCGCCTGCTTCATGAAGAGGTACATACGATCGTCGCTGCGGAACGGGTCGTCCACCTTCTGGCCGACGGTCAGCCACTGCATGCGCCCGTTCGCGTTGAGGGTGAACTTGTCGTTCTTGACGACCTCGCCGGCGCGCGCTTGCGCGATCCCGACGAGGGCCATGAGTCCGACCGTAACCACTGTGCGCTTCATGACATCCTCCTTCAGAAACCGTTGTTCTCGAGGACCAGGCGGAAGTCGATGACGACCTGGTCATTGGTCTTGAGCGTGCCGAGGAACATCGAGGGCGGCTTGATCCCGTAGCTGGACATGAGCAGCGCTTTGCTCCCCTCGAGGACGATGCCTTCGGGGCATTCGGAGGCGCGCACGATCATCTCGATGGGCTGACGCTGGCCGGCGACTTCGAGGTCGCCTTCGACACGGAACTCGCTCGGAGTCGCGCCGGCGTCAGCCGAGCGCAGGCGGAAGACGATGTTGGGGTTGGTCGCCGCCTTGAGCGCCTTGTACATGTTCTTGTCGAGGCCGTCCTTCTCGGACTTCATCCCCTCGACGGGGATGGTGAGGACGATGGACTTGACCGCACCCGGGGCGGCCAGGCGCGCGAGCACCGAGTCGCCGGGGGGCAACGTCTCCGCGAGCTCGATGGCGAGCTGCATGCGCGTGGCGGTGCTCGCGAAGTCGTGCATCGTCGACTTGCCCTTCAGCGTGAGACGGCTCGCTTGCGCGAGCGTGATCCGCGAGGCCGTCTCGGGAACGTTGGCGGCGTAGGCCGCGCCCGCGGCGAGGACGGCGTACAGGAGCGTGGCGATCGTCTTGCGGGTCCGTGAGCTCCACATATCTCTGGTCCTCCTGGCCCCCACGTAGAGCAACCTCGGGGCCGCGATCGCGCGGAGAGAGGAAGTGGCGTCGAGCTGGAGCGCGGCACCGCGGAAGCGCCTGCTCATCAATGGCTTTGCGGAGGCGGAGTCGAACGTGGACCACACGGAGGGCTCGCTCGGCATCCCTCGGAGGGGCGCAACGCTTGCGTCGCGCGTCTCGTCTCACGCAAGGACTGCGGGCTACGCATCGGCTGCGTCCGGAGTCGGCGCACTCTCCGCTTCAGTAGGGCCGGCGCAGCCGCTGCGCCGTGGTCGCGGCCCGGCGCAATTCGTTCGCGCGCCTTCTCCCGCCTGGCTCCTAAATCCCTTGTTTCCAGCGGCCAGGCATTGGCGAACAACTTGCGTAGGCGGGTGCTAGCATGACGAAGCCATGGATGATCGCGAAGAACGCGATCGTATGAAGGCGTCCTACGAGGACCGAGTCCGCACGCTCGCCGACACCGTTTTCCAGCGGGAGCGCGAGCTCACCATCCTGGCCCACGTCGCCTCGCGCGTTCACGGCGAGAACGAGGTGCAGGCCATCCTGGACATCGCGCTCGACGAGATCCTCGAGCGGATGGACCTCGAGACGGCGTGGATCTTCATGGGCACCGACGACGAACGGAAGCTCACGCTGGCCGCCTCCCGCGGCGTGTCGCAGCGCTACCTGGAAGAGATCCGGATCGACGGCCTGGGTGAGTGCCTGTGTCCCGAGGTGTTCTGGAGCGGGCATCGCATGCAGGCGCGCAACACGACGCAATGCCCGCGCATGCCCGACATCGTCGAGGGCCTGAGCGCACCCGTCGCCCACGCCTGTATCCCGCTCCGCTTCGACCAGCAGACGCGCGGTGTGCTCAACGTGGCCGCGCGTCCCGGGCAGCTCTTCACCGAGGACGAGCTGCGCTTCCTGGAGACACTCGGCCACCAGATCGGCCTGGCCGTCGAGCGGGCCCGGCACTATCAGGAGCTCCGCGAGGCGCAAGCGCGGAGCCTGCGCAGCGAGAAGATGGCCGTGCTGGGCACGTTTGCCTCCGGACTGGCCCACGAGGTCCGCAACCCCCTCAACTCGATCGCGCTGCAGCTCTCGATCCTCGATCGCCGCATCGGCCGCTGCGAGCCGGCGCTGGGCAAGGAGATGGCCGACTTGTCCGGCGTCATCCGCGAAGAGGTCAAGCGGCTGGACGGCCTGGTGGGCGACTTCCTCCTCTTCTCTCGCGTCGATCGCATCCAGTACCAGTCGGCGGACCTGGAGCAGCTCATCGACGAAGTCGTTCGCCTGCTCCGGCCGGAGGCCCTCGCCGCCGGTGTCGCCATCCAACGCCGGCGCGGCGCCGAGCCGATCCCGCCCGCGCGCATGGACGGCGAGAAGATGAAACAGGTCGTGATGAACCTCGTCCGCAACGCTGTGGAAGCGACGCCGGAGGGAGGGACGGTCACGCTGGAGAGCGGGCTCGTGGACGGCCGCGCCCGCCTGGTCGTGCGCGACACCGGGCCGGGGCTGCCCGCCGGCGTGGACGTCTTCCAGCTCTTCGTGACGACGAAGCCGAAGGGTACGGGGCTGGGGCTTTCCATCGTGCAGCAGATCGTGCTCCAGCACGGCGGCGAGATCGTCGCCGCCAGCGAGCCAGGTCGGGGGGCCTGCTTCACGGTGACCCTGCCCGTCCAGCCGGTCAGTGAGGCGCAGACGGAGGCGCGATCATGAGCACGCACGGACGGATCGTCGTCATCGACGACGAGGTGAACGCGGCGACCGCCCTGGAAACGCTGCTGCGCGAGGACGGCTATGAGGTCTCGCGCGCCCACGACGCGCGTTCCGGCCTCGCGCTGCTGGAGCAGACGGATGCCGACGTCGTGCTCACCGATCTGCGCATGCCCGGCATGGACGGCATCGAGCTGCTGGCCAAGATCAAGGAGATGCGGCCGCAGACGATGGTGCTCCTCATGACCGCCTACGGCACGGTCAAGACCGCGGTCCGGGCCATGAAGATGGGGGCCGAGGACTACCTGGGCAAGCCCATCGACGTCGAAGAGCTCGAGGTCGTCCTGCAGAGGGCCATCGAGAAGAAGCGCCTGCTGGAGGAGACCAAAGTCCTGCGCGATCGCCTCACCGACAAGTACGACTTCGACAACCTGGTGGGGCAGAGTCCGGAGATCCTCTCCGTGTTCAAGTCCGTGCGGCAGGTGGCGCCGAGCGCGTCCTCGGTCCTGCTGCTCGGCGAGAGCGGCACGGGCAAGGAGCTGTTCGCGCAGGCCCTCCACGAGAACAGCCCGCGCCGCGGCAAGCCGTTCATCAAGGTGGCCTGCGCCGCCCTGCCCGAGACGTTGTTGGAAAGCGAGCTGTTCGGCCACGAGAAGGGCTCGTTCACGGGCGCGATGTACACGCGCGCCGGCCGCTTCGAGAGCGCGGACGGGGGCACGCTCTTCCTCGACGAGATCGGGGACATCACTCCCACCGTCCAGGTGAAGCTGCTGCGGTTCCTGGAGGAGCACGAGTTCGAGCGGGTGGGCGGCAACCGCACGTTCAAGGTGGACGTGCGCATCGTGGCCGCGACCCACCGCGACCTGCGGAAGAAGATCGCGGACGGCAGCTTCCGTGAGGACCTCTATTACCGGCTCAACGTGATCGAGATCCACATCCCCGCCCTGCGCGAGCGCACGGGCGACGTCGCGCTGCTCGCCCACCACTTCCTGCACCAGTACGCCGCCGCCAACAAGAAGGAGGTGCGCGACTTCTCCGACGACGTGCTGGCCATCCTGCTGCGCCACTCCTGGCCCGGCAACGTGCGGGAGCTGCAGAACGCGATGGAGCGCGCGGTCGTCCTGGCCACGGAGCCCGTGCTCACGCTCGCGCAGTTTCCGACGCTCAGGCGCGCGGAGATGGCCGTGGTGGCCGGCCCGGCGACAGAGCGGAAGTCGACCGGCCCCGCGATTCCGGGGAGCACCCTCGCCGAGATCGAGAAGGAAGCGATCCTCCGCACCCTCGAGGCGGTGGACGGGAGCACGTCCCGCGCGGCCGAACTGCTTCAAATCAGCGCGCGCAAGATCCAGTACAAGCTCAAGGAGTACCAGCAGGATGCGGCGGTCGTGACGCGCACCGCCACCTCCGCGCCAACGCCGCCTCACCCCTGACCATGTCGACCATGCCGCCATCCTCGATTGACTCCGCGCCCGGGATGTCGTCCCATGGGACCGTGCGTGGGCGATTGGATCGACTGACGGCGATGATGCTGGTGGCGCTCCTCGCGGGCAGCCTGGTCCCGTGCCGGACAGGCCTTGCCGCCGCGCGCGACGCGTCCGAGGCGCCGGGCCGCGGCCTGAACGCTCCTTGCGGCCCCGCTTTGGTCGCGGCCGTCCCGGTCGCGCCGGCGGCGATGGCGGTACCGCTCTGCGTCACCGCGCGTACTGCCGTGGCCGTCGATCTGCCGGCCTGCGGGCGGCGGCCGGACCGCATCGTCCGTCCCGCCATCGTCGTGAAGTCCGCGCCAAACGTCCTCCGGATCTAGACCTCTCTCCTCGTCTCCATTCCACCCTCAGCCGTCTTTGGTATCGCGGGCGCAGCCCCGCTTGGAGAGAGAAAGATGAACGCATGGCATTGGCGCGCCGTCCTCTATGGCTCCTTCCTGACCGCGTGCCTCGTGGTGATCTGGCCTCCGTACACGCGCAACGGGGAGCCGGGCAAGATCAAGCTGGGCCTCGACCTTCGTGGTGGGACGTACCTCGTCCTCCAGGTGATGGGGGACGACGTCCCCGCGGCGGGGAAGCCGCACGTCGCGCCGGACATCGTGAAGGAAGTGATCCGGACGCTGGAGAGGCGGGTGAACCAGCTCGGCGTCGCCGATCCCGTGATCACCGAGTACGGAGCGGCCGGCGATCAG
>DASTLK010000665.1:0-6711 GCA_035715025.1 Vicinamibacteria bacterium | reverse complement strand
GCCCATCGTCACGATGCTCGTCCTTCTCCAGGCCGCCGAGACCGGCTATCACCTCCTGCGCCCGCGCCATCCCTGGGTGGAGGCGTTGCTCGAGAAGCCGACGCGGGCCGTGGTGCACGTGGCCAGCCTCGCCCTGTCCGTCGCGATCGTGGGCGCGTTGCTGGCGGGAAGGCCGATCTCCTCCGTTCACGCGCTGGCGCTGGTCGTGGCCCTCGAGCTCACGCGGCACGGACTGGCGCGGCGGACGAAGGTGGAGGGCGCCGCGCTCTTCCTGCTCGCCTACACGCTCCTCCTGGCATTCACGGCGCCCGGGCCGGGGGAGCTGCTGGGCCGGCTCTCGACCGCGCGCTCGCTCGGTCCCACGCTGGCCGTGATGCTGGGCGTGCAGCTCGTGCTCCTCGTTCTCGAATGGGCGGAAGCGGCGCGCGCGGCGCTACAGCCCCTGGCCGTGCCCGCGCAAGCGGCGGCGCTGGGGCTCGCCGCCGGGGTGGGACTGTGGGTCCTCAACGGACTGGGACGCGCTCCCGACCTCTCGCGGCCCCGCGAGCTGATCCTGCTCGCGGTCGTCCTCCTCACCGCGCGCGCGGAACGCTCGGGCGCGCTCGCCCTCCTGGGCGCGCTGCTCGCCTACGTCGCGCTGCACCACCCGACATTGCGCGCGATCCCGGAGGTGATCGCGCGCGCGGACGTCCTCCTGGAGCCGTGGCGCTGGAGCCTCTTCGCGCTGGCCCTGGCCGTGCTGGCCGCGGCGGGGCGCGAAGTGGAGGCCCGCCTTCCGCGCATCGTCGCCGGCGCGTCCCCTCTCTTTGGCATGGGCCCGGCATCGCCGTGGCTCGCGGCCGCGGCGGTGGGATCGGCGGCGCTGGCCGCCCTCGATCACACCGTCAACGCGACCTTCCGTGCGGACCTCGCCCAACTTCCGACTCCGTACCTCGGGGCCGTGGCCCTGATCGTCATCGGATGGAGCGCGGGCTGGACCGCGCTGTTCCCGCTGGCGGCGACCCTGGTCGCCACCGGCAACGTGCACGCGGTGCGGCTCTTCGCGGGCGACGCCCTGCGGGCGCGGGGTGTGTCCGACGTCCACCTCGTCGCGCTCGGTCTCTTCCTGACCCTGCTGCAGGGCACGGTGCTGCGCGCGCTCGCGCGCAGTCCCAGGGTCACCGCGTTCGTGCATCGCGCCAGCCTCGTCCTCGGCGCGGCCATCCTCACGCTGCTCTCGACGAACTACTTCGCCCATCCCGATCTCGAGGCCATCACGCCCCTGCGCTTCGTGATCTCGGGCGTGATGGCGCTGGCCGCGGGCTGGTACTTCCGCCGCGCCGCGCGCAGCCCGAATCCGGGCGAGACGCGGTACGTCGAGATCAGCGAAGGCCTCTACCACTACGGAGTGGCCGTCGCCGGCTGGTGCGCGGCCCTGCTCGTGCCGTGGCTGCGACGGCCCTCGACCGCCCTCATCGCCCTGGCCCTGCCCGCGGTGTACTTCTGGGCGCGCGCCGAGCTCGGGCTGCGCGAGCGCTCGGAAGAGGGCCCGCGCTACCGGAATTCGGCGGCCGTGCTCGGGTTCGCGCTGCTCGCGCTCTATGCGCTGCGGCCGGTGTTCCAGATGGTCCTCTTCCCCGAGACGAGGATCCACACCGACCACTACCACCACAACGCGCTCTTCGTGATGGTCCTCGGCCTCCTCTTGATGCGCCTGCACGCGCTGGGGGGGACGGAGTGGCTGGCCTTCTACGGCGGCCTCGCCCTCATGGCGGGCAGCTACTTCGCGCTGACGGCCTGGCCCGGCCTGAGCCCGTTCGAGCACCCGATACCCGCGGCCTGGAGCGGCGTGGCCGTCGCGCATTTCTGGACCGCGGCCAGTGACCGTCGCTCGCCGCTGCGTGCCATGCTGCAGGGCCTGGCCGCGCTGGACGACGCGCGCTGGGTGCGGCTGCGCGCGGCCTGGGGACGCTGCGTCCTCGGCGCCTCGCAATTCGTCGTCCTCCTCGGGCTCATCGACTACGCGTCCGACACCTACATGGTGGCGCCGCTGCTGCTGGGGGCGGCGAGCGTGCTCGTGCACCAGGGCGTCCTCACCGGGAATCGCTGGTACCACGTCGTCGCCATCGCCGAAGTGGTCCTCGCCCTTCACGCCGACTTCTTCGTGCCGAGCTGGCTGGATCGCCGCGACGTGCTCTGGGTCCTGCTGCTGATCTGGGCCGCTCTGCTGTTGGCGCGCCGGGCCCTCTCGATCTCCGCGGCGGCCATGGGGGGCGGCGCCGGCCTGCTCGCGCTGGCCGTGATGGCCCACGTCGCCTATCACCGCCCGTGGTCCGACGCCGGCCTGTGGGCGGTCGCGTTCGCCGCGATGCTGGCCGCGCTCACGCCGCGGGACACGACCGAGCCCTCCTCGCCCGACGAGGTCTTCGCGGCCGCGCTCCTGCTCGCCGTGCCCGTCTGGCTCGTCTACTTCAGCCAGGCCGCGATCGGCGAAGACGGTCCCGAGGCGGCCCTCCGTGCCTGGCCCCTCCTGGCCGCGACGGCCACGCTCTTCCTGATCGGCGCCGCCGGCCGCCTCTCTCAGCCGGTCTGGGAAACCGATCGGCCGCTACCCAGCGAGCCGCGCCTGTTCCACCAGGTGCAGGGGCTGCTGGGGCGCTACGGCGCCCGGATTCACACGGCGACGCTGTGGATCGCCACCCTCGTGGCCGCGGCCCTGCAGCTCCTGCACTACGGGTCGGCCTTCGCCGTGCCGGACCTCGCGCTCCTGTGCGCGCTGTACGCGGGGCTCGCGTTCGCCTGGTACCAGCAGGGCCGGGAGGGCCGCAGCACGTTCGCTTTCGCAGTGGCGGAGCTGTGCCTCCTCGCCCTCTTCGCGCTCGCGCGACGCCAGCTCCTTCTCACCACCGCGCTCTGGTCGTACGAGTACGACGTGTGGGCCAGCCTGGCTGCCTCGTTCGTCCTGGCCGGGGCCAAGCAGGCCTTCGACGACCGGCCGCGCGAGATACGCCTGCCCGTGACCGCGACCCTGCTTGCGCTGCCCGTGATCGCGATCGTGTGGACACTCGTCCATCATCTCGGCACGGACGTGGCCCTGGTGGTGGTCGGCCTGCACAGCCTGATGTTCGCGTACGTGGGACGCGAGCGTAGCGACTCGCCTTACAACCTGGCCGCGCTGGCCGGCTTCGTGGCCTTCCTGCTCATGATCTTCTGGAGCAAGCTGCACTTGCGCGTGCTGCATGCGTACGTCATCCCGGTGGGGCTGGGCGTGCTCGCGCTCCTGCACGTCTTCGGCCGCGACCTGCCCTCCGGCACCCGCAACCGCATCCGGCTCGTCGCCACCTTGTCCATGCTGGGCAGCGCCGCCTACTACGCCCTGGTCGACGACCGCCATCCCCTGGCCTTCAACGTGACCCTCCTCCTCCTGTGTCTGGCCGCCATGGCCCTGGGGAGCGCCACGCGCGTGCGGGCCTACATCGTCCTCGGCTTCGCGGGAGTGGCGGTGGACCTCGTCTCCATCGTGGTGAAGGTCCTCACCCACATGGATCGCGGCGAGCGCATGACCTCCGTCGGCGTGCTCGTCCTCTTTCTGGGGGCGGCCCTCGTCGGCGGGGCGGTCTACTACAAGACGCACCGCGACGAGCTGGACCGCGTCGCGGACGCCTGGCGGGCCCGCCTGGCCGCCTGGGACTGACCGTCCCATTTCTCTTGACAAAACGAACGATCGTGCTATTCTATGGGTATGGGAAAGGGAGAGGTCACCCGGCAGGCCATCCTGGAGCGGGCGACGGCGCTGGCCAGCGGCTGCGGGCTCGAAGGGGTCAGCATCGGCCACCTGGCCGAGGACCTGGGCCTCTCCAAGAGCGGACTCTTCGCCCACTTCGGGTCGAAGGAGGCCTTGCAGGTCGAGATCCTGCGCTTCGCGGCCGATCGTTTCGTGCAGGCCGTCGTGCGTCCCGCCCTGGCGGAGCCCCGCGGCGAGCCGCGCGTGCGCGCGATCTTCGAGCGCTGGATGGACTGGAGCCGCTCGCACTCCGTCCCCGGCGGCTGCCTGTTCGTGGCCGCGGCCAGCGAGCTCGACGATCGACCCGGCCCCGCGCGTGACGAGCTGGTGCGGCTGCAGAAGGAATGGATGGACAGCATCGCCATCTGCTTCCGGTCCGGAATCGCGGAGGGCCACTTCCGGGCCGACGCCGATCCCGAGCAGTTCGCGCACGACCTGTACTCGGTGATGCTCGGCTATCACCACGCGCAGCGCCTCCTGCGCGATCCCGCGGCAGATTCTCGCGCGCGGGCCTCGATGGAGGCCCTGCTCGCGGCCGCGCGGCGCCGGGGCCCGTCCCGAGCGGCGCCCGCGCGTCACGCCTCCCGGCAGAGGAGAACAGCATGACGAAGGGATCGGAGCGGGTGACCCGCGCCGCCCTCGCCGTCGCCGCGGCCGTGTCTCCGGCAATGGCCGCACGTTGGGCGGAGGCCCTGTTCTTCACGCCCCCGCGGCCGGGGAAGGCGCGAGCGGCCCTGCCCGCGGGCGCGACGCGCGTGGACGTCCAGAGCCGCTACGGCCGGCTGGCCGTCTGGTCGTGGGGGAGCGGCGCCGCCGTCTATCTCGTGCACGGCTGGGGTGGACGTGCGGAGCAGCTCGGCGCCTTCGTGGCCCCGCTCGTCTCGCGCGGCTTCCGCGTGATCGCGGTCGACGGCCCCGGCCACGGCGCCTCCACCGGCCGGCGCAGCTCGGGCGTGGAGATCGCCCGCGCCCTCGCCGACGTCGTGGCGCAGCTCGGCGCCGCGCGGGCCGTGATCGCCCACTCGCTCGGGGCGGCGGCGGCGACGTTCGCGGTGCGCGAAGGCCTCCGCGTCGAGCGCCTCGTCTTCATTGGTGCGCCCGCCGACCCGCTCACCTGGGTCGAGAGGTTCGGGCGCCGGCTCGGGTTGAGCCGTGCGGTGATGGCGGAGATGCGGCGCCTCAGCGAGAAGCGGATCCAGGCGCACTGGGAAGACCTGCCTCTCGTCCCCTTGCGGAGCCTCAGCGCGTCTCCGCCGCTGCTCGTGGTGCACGACCGCGACGACCGCGAGGTGCCCTTCACGGACGGGGCCGCGATCGCCGCCGCCTGGCCGGGCGCGCGCTTTCTGGAGACGAGCGGCCTGGGTCATCGACGCGTGCTCCGCGATCCGGCCGTGGTCGCCTCCATCGCCGGATTCGTGGCCGGCGCGGAGGCCGGGGCAGCGGAAGACGCATGTGTCCACGGTCGCCCCGCCCGCGACTCCGGGTGCGAGGCCTGCTTGCTGGAACACGAGCTCTTCGTGCCCGCGCGGCGCCGCCAGGCGGCGCCTGCGCTCGCGCCGCGTTGACGCTCGCGCGCACGGTTCTTATAATGTGGGTTTGCCGCGGGCCCTCCGCGGCGAACTGGTCCTCAGTAGCTCAAGGGTAGAGCATCCGGCTGTTAACCGGAGGGTTGTAGGTTCGAATCCTACCTGAGGAGCCAACCCCTCTCTGGTCGGTCAACGACTTCGCCGCGCCGCCGGCGTGAATGTCCTCGACCGTCCCTTTCGCTCTCCGCCCGGTGTCGAGAGACAAGCGTCCGCCCGTACCACACCGCGGATCGACGTCCGCACCCCGAAGCGCCCGCCGTCGCACACCTTGACGTTCTAGGTGAAGCAGCGTAACCTCGCCACCTAGAATGTCTACTGGAAGCGACCGCGTCGAACTCCTGCAAGGCACGCTCGACCTCCTGATCCTGCGCACGCTGCGATGGGGACCCGCGCACGGCCATGCGATCGCGAAAGCGATCGAGCGTGGCTCGGATGACGTGCTCCTGGTGGAGCAGGGGTCCCTCTATCCAGCCCTTCACCGGCTGATCAAACGTGGCTGGATCACGTTCGACGACGGCACCTCCGAGAACAATCGCCGCGCCAAGTTCTATCGACTCACGGCGAAGGGCCGGAAGCAACTCGAGATCGAAACCAGCAAATGGGACACGCTGGCGGCGGCCGTGGGGCGAATCCTCCGCCCCGGCCGCGCCGGAATGACTTCATGACGCGCGGCCGACGGGCACTGGAGTCGCTCGAGGACGACATCCGCGACCACATCGAGCGCGAAACGCGCGACAACCTCGATCGCGGAATGGCGCCAGAAGAGGCGCGCCGCCAGGCCCTGCTGAAGTTCGGCAATGTCGCCCTCGTGAAGGAGGATACGCGGGCGATCTGGCGATGGCAGCGGGTGGAACAGCTGGCGCAGGACGGCGGGTATGCAGTTCGTATCCTGCGGCGGCGTCCCGTGTATGCCCTGCTCTCGGTGCTCACGCTTGCCCTCGGCATCGGCGGTGCCGCTGCCGTATTCGGCGTGGCGCAGGGCGTGCTCCTGAGCCCGCTGCCCTACGCGCATGAACGCGAGCTCGGCGTGTTCTGGATGAAGACCGACTGGACGCACGAAGAGTACTTGCACATCCGTGGACGGACGCCTGGGTTCCGGCAGGTGGCGCTCTACCGCCAGGGGGACGCGATGCTCCGCGTCGGCGGAGGATCCGCGCGCCTGGTGCCTGGTGTCACGGCATCGTATGAGCTCCTCGATGTGCTCGGCGCCGCTCCCTTGCTCGGACGTGGATTCCGGGAGGGCGATGACGTCCCCGGCGCCGAGGGGGTGGCCCTGCTCAGTTTTGGCTTGTGGCAGGAGCTGGGCGGCGATCCGGCCATCATCGGCACATACGTGACGCTCGATGGCCGTCCGCGCACCGT
>DASTLK010000664.1:0-4569 GCA_035715025.1 Vicinamibacteria bacterium | reverse complement strand
TCCACCACCATCCCGGGGATGCGACGCGTCCGCCACGTGGAGGCCAACCTCGCGGCGAGCCAGGCCCCCCCGCTGACCGCGGAGTCGATCGCGGCGCTCCGGTCGCATCGGTGGGATCGGGACTGGCCGATTCCCTGAGCGCACAGCGGACGCGCCTCGTCCTCGCGTTCTTCGCGATCTACGTCATCTGGGGCTCGACCTATCTCGCCATACGCGTGGCGGTGGAGACGGTGCCGCCGCTCTTCGCGGCCGCCGTCCGCTTCTCGGTCGCGGGGACGATCCTGTACCTGTGGGCGCGGATGCGCGGCGCCGACGGACCGTCCGGCCTCCAGTGGCGGAACCTGACGATCCTCGGCGCGCTCATGTTCCTCTTCACCTACAGCGGCCTGTTCTGGGCGGAGAAGAGCGTTCCCTCCGGCATCGCGTCCGTGCTCGTGGCCAGCGTCCCCCTGTGGACGGCACTCCTCGGGATGTTCGTCTTCAAGCGCGAGCCGCGGCGGTGGAGCACGATGGGAGAGATCGTCCTCGGGCTGGCCGGCGTCGCCACCCTGGCCTTCGATCCGCACGGCGGCCGCGTCAACGTCGTCGCCTGTCTCGTCGTCGTGGCCAGCCAGATCGCCTGGTCGCTGGGAACGGCCCTCACCACGACCATGACGCTGCCCAGGTCGGACCTGGTCAGCGCGGGCGCCCAGATGATGGTGGGGGGCGCGATGCTCCTGGCCGGCTCGGTCGCCCTGGGCGAAGTGCCGCCGTTGCCCCGGATCTCCTCCGAGGCCGCGGCGGCGATCGGCTACCTGATCGTCGCCGGCTCCCTGATCGCGTTCACGGCCTACGAGTGGCTGCTCACCCAGGTGTCGGCCACGAAGGTGACCAGCTGCGCCTACGTGAACCCCGTGGTCGCCCTGATCCTCGGGCACGAGCTGGAGGGGGAGCCGATCGGCGTCCGCACCATCGTCGGATGCACGCTCGTGCTCGCCAGCACGGTCGCGCTCCTCCGCCGGCGCGAGCCCTCGCCATGAATCCCGGGCCAGTCTCCCAGGCTAGCGGCGGCGCCGCTTCTGGAAGATCGAGATCTTGTAACCGTCCGGATCCTCGATCGAGAACACGCGCGCGCCCCAGGACTCGTCCGTCGGCTCCTGGGCCAGGGTGCCGCCGCGCGCCTTGATCTGCGCGGCCAGCCGATCGGCGTCCTGGCTGGTCTCGGAGTAGAGCCGGAAGCCTTCGCCCTTCACGCGGTCGCGGCCCTTCTTCCAGTCGTCCTGGCCGAGCATGAAGGTGACGCCGCCGGCCTGCATCTCCACGCCCATGAGCTGGCCTGCGTGCTCCCAGCGGTCCTTCACCACCAGGCCGAGCACGTCGCGGTACCAGGCGATGCTCTTCTCGACGTCGTTCACGGTGAAGCTCGGCGCGACCGAGCTCAGGGTCAGGCCCCGAGGCGCCGTGCGCGCTCGCGGCGCCTTGCTCGCGCGTCGGGCCGGTCGCTTCGCGGCGGGAGCCTTCTTCGTCCCGGCCTTGTTCTTCTTGCTGGCTGGCATGGGAGTACCTCCGGTCTTTCGAGATTAGCACCGCACCGCCCATAATCGGGCCACGCGATTCGTTCGCGCCGGAGGCCATCGCACGCCATGAGCAAGGGACGGCTCGAAGCCTTCAGCGACGGCGTCATCGCCATCCTGATCACCATCATGGTGCTGGAGCTGAAGGTCCCGGAGGGCACGGAGTGGTCGGCCCTCGTCCCCTTGATCCCGGTGCTGCTGACCTACCTCCTCAGCTTCGTCTTCCTCGGCATCTACTGGAACAACCATCACCACATGCTGCAGGCGGCGCATCGGATCAACGGCAAGGTCCTGTGGGCGAACCTGCACCTCCTCTTCTGGCTGTCCCTCGTGCCCTTCGTCACGGGCTGGATGGGAGAGAACCACTTCGCGCCCCTGCCCACCGCGGCCTACGGCTTCGTGCTGCTGATGGCCGCTCTCGCGTTCACGATCCTTCAGAAGGTGCTGGTGGCGGAGCAGGGTCCCGGCTCCCGGCTGGCGGAAGCGCTGGGCAGCGACACCAAGGAAAAGCTGTCGGTGTCTCTCTACATCTGCGCGATCCCGCTCGCGTTCGTGAACGAGCGGATCTCGGACGTCCTCTACGTCGCGGTCGCTCTCATCTGGCTGGTGCCGGACCCGCGCATCGAGTCGAGGCTCAAGGAGTGAGCGTCGGCTCCTCGAGCCTCTCCAGGGCCTCGCGGGTGCGCCGGAAGTGGACGACCTGCGCCGCCGCGAGCGCGATCAGGGACAGCACGCCGATGCCGACGTAGCGCGAGATCATCTGGTCGACCGTCCACCCCGCCTGCAGGAGGGAGGTGGGATCCGTATCCCCGCGGCCCTCGATCTCGCCGAAGGCGATGATCGAGGGCTCGTGGCGGGCGATCCACCAATCGGGGAAGCAGTCGGCGAAGGAGGCGGCGCCGATGACGAGGAAACCCCAGCGCAGCCAGTCGCGATGCAGCTTGTGGCCCGGCGGAACGAAGAACGTGGCCATGAGCGCGGTGCCGAAGACGAGGCTCCCGGCGTCGCCGCAGAAGCTGATCAGCGTCTCCGCCTTCGCCGGCGACAGCACGAGGGTGAGGGCGAGCTGGAGCACGAGCACGGCCGTGGCCACGCCGCTCAGGACCCGGTTGTGGTCGGTCCACGTGCGCCAGATGGCCCAGGCCAGCCCGCCCGTGATCGCGAGCGCGAAGAGGAAGGATCGCTCCCCGCCCACGCTCGTGAACCAGGGGCCGGGCACGGCGGGGAAGCCGCACAGCCAGGCCGCAACCGCATGCCCCAGCTCATGCAGCCACATCCCGAAGAAGGTGCGCAGGAAGAAACCGCCCATGTTCGTCCGCGCGAGGGCCAGCGCCGTCAGGAGGGCGGCGGGCACCGCGAACTTGGCGAGCTGCAGCTCGGAACGCGCCTCCAGGAGCGCGTTGTCGCGGGCGAGTTGGGCCGCGGCCGACATCGCGGGCGCGGGCGGCCGCCCATCGCTCGCGGGCACCGCCGCCTCTTCCGTCACGGCGGCGGCGCGCCGCTCCGCCCGGGCGTAGAAGACGCCGCAGTGGGGACACTCCGGGCCGCCGGCGCGGGGAGCGCCGCAGCGCGGGCAGGTGGGGGAGTCGGCGGGCATGGTGCGGCCGATAGCCTACACGCGCCCCGGGGAAGGCGCCTACTGCCAGCGGAGGGAGAGGGTCTTCCGGAAGAGTCCACCCAGGCGCGCGGCCAGGACGCGGCGGTCGCCTCGCCGGAACGTCGCCTTCAGGTGCTCCGTGCGGACGTTGTCGTCCCAGGCGATCTCGACCTTGACGTCGTGCGCGCCGGGTTCGAGGTCGATCACGCCCCCCGCACTGCCGCCTCGGGGACGCAGTGCCACCCTGGTCGCGATGCGGTCGCGGAGGGTCCTCTCCAGCCGCAGCGTGCCGTCGACCCAGAGACGCAGGCGGCCCGCCTTGAGGGAGTGCTCCACGCTGACCGCCAGCCTGGCCCCCGCGCGGGGCGAAGCGGGCGCCGGAATCGTGGGCGACGCCGCGCGGATGATGAGGGCGGCGGGATCCGCGGCCACGCCGGGGGCCGGAGCCGCGGAGGTGGAGTCGATCCGCCGCCCCGAGAAACCGGTCGCGACGGTCGCCACCAGGACGAGGGTGGCGGCAAGCATGGTCAGGCGCGGGCGGCCCTCGATGGGCGCGAGGTCCGACGTCGCCTCGTCCGTGGGCGCGCGGAGGACGGCGGCGGGCGCGATCGGCCGCGGCAGCTCCACCGTCGGGATCAGCGCATGGGGCACGTTGCCGGCGATGCCGTTGCCGAGGTCGAGCTCGGATTGCAGGAAGGCGAGGGGATCGTCGGTGTCCGCCACCGTCCCGGATGCGGCCTCGGGGCGCGCGGGCGCGTTCCACTCCACGCGATGCCGCGCCACGCGGCCGCCCAGGATGTCCTGGATGTCCTCCGCCATCGACCGGCCGTCCGCATAGCGATTGGCCGGGTCCTTGGCCGTCGCCCGCGCGACGACCTCGTCCACGACCGCGGGCACCTCCGGCATCAGGAAGGAGGGGGGCGGCGGATACTGCCGGACCACGCGCACGAGGATGGTGGGGATGTTCTCCGCCGCGAATGCCGCGCGGCCGACGAGGAGGAAATAGAGGACGGCCCCGAGCGCGAACAGGTCGGAGCGCCCGTCGATCGGCCGGCCCAGTGCCTGCTCCGGCGACATGTAGAGCGGGGTCCCGAAGAAGTGCCGGCCCGGCGTCAGGTGTCCCTGCTCCTGGGCCAGTCGCGCGATGCCGAAGTCCAGGATCTTCGGCTCACCCGAGGCCAGGAGCACGATGTTGGCGGGCTTGACGTCGCGGTGAACGACCCCTTGCCCATGCGCGTGGTGCAGCCCTTCCGCCACGCGCTGCACGATGCGGAGCGCCTCGCGCCACGGCATGGGGCGGGCCGCGGACACGATCGCGGAGAGAGGCTGGCCGTCCAGGTGCTCGAGGGCCATGAACAGCGTGCCCGATTCCGGATCGCGACCGACGTCGTGCACGACCACGATGTTCGGGTGGGACAA
>DASTLK010000663.1:0-6963 GCA_035715025.1 Vicinamibacteria bacterium | reverse complement strand
CCGTGCCCGCGTCGAGCTTCAGGCCCGCGGGCAGGTCCACGGCGCCGTAGGTCATGGGCCGCTGGCCGGTGGCGGGGATCGTGAAGAGGAAGGGATGACCCGGCCGCACCCCGAAGACCTTCGCCCCGTTGATGCGGGGGGAGGCCGGGGCCTTGGGGGTCAAGATGAAGGACGAGTAGTCGGGCATCGCGGGCGCGGCCGCGCCCCCTTTCTCCTGGGCAAGAGCGGAGCCGCCGAGCGGCAGCGCGGCCACCAGACATGCGATCGACAGGGTCCTCATGCGTGGTCCTCCACTCGGCTGGACGTCATTGTCCCCGAAAGAATCGCTGCCTTCTATCTCGCTTGCGAGGACGCTTCTGGAACACGGGCATCATCCTGGACGTCGCGGGTGGCGCGGTGATGGCCCGGTAGGGCGCGTCCTCGTGGCGCTTGCGGAAGTTTTTTTGGTAGCGCCAGACTTTCGGACCCGTGTTTCCGATCGCGCGACTCATTCCGCTGCAGGCCCGCTTCCACAACCGGTGCGGAAGCGGGCTCAGTCGCCGTCCGGCGCGGTTTCCGAGCCAAGGAGTCACGGGCGCGGAACCCAGATCGATGGGACGCTGCTGGCGCGTCTCAGAGCCATCGCCAAGCCCCCGAAATTGGCATGCTACACATACGGACATGAACACGAAGATCCTCACTCTCGCCTCCAGCCTCTCGGATCACGATCTCCTCGCGCGCATCGGCATGCTCGCCGGCAAGGAGCGCGAGGCAACGGTCGAGCTCGTGGCGCATCTGGCCGCGCTCGACGCCCGACCCGCCCTCTTCGCCGCCGAAGGCCACGGCTCGCTCTTCACCTACTGCACGGAAGTGCTTCGGCTCTCCGAGGACGCCACCTGCAACCGTATCCAGGCGGCTCGAGCCTGCCGAGACTTTCCCGTCATCCTCGAGGCCCTCGCCTCCGGCGCGATGTCCCTCACCTCCGTCCGGATCCTGCGTCCGCACCTCACGCCGGAGAACCACGAAGCCGTGCTCGCCAGGGCCTGCGGCCGCAGCCGGCGCCGGATCGAGGCCCTGGTCGCGGAGCTGGCGCCACGGCCGGATGTCCCGTCTTCCGTCCGCAAACTCCCAACGGCGACGCCAGCGCCTACGGTGATGCCCGCGACGCGCGTCGAGGCGACCACGCTTGCTTCTCCCGAACCGGCCCCACCGATCAGCTCTCCACCGCCCCTACCGACGAAGCGTCGCCCGATCATCGAGACCACGTCGCCGGAGCGCTATCGCATCCAGTTCACGATCGGCAAGGAGAGCCACGACAAGCTACGGCGCCTCCAGGCGCTTCTCCGTCGCGAGATTCCGGACGGCGATCCGGCCGCGATCTTCGACCGCGCCCTCACCCTGCTCCTCGAGAAGGTGGAGAGAGCCAAGCTCGGCGCCGCCGCGAAACCGCGCACAGGCCCTATCCGCCCCGGGGCGGATAGGCAGCGGGATGTCCCGACGCACGTCCAGCGCGCAGTCTCGCAGCGTGATGGCGGGCAGTGCGCCTTCGTCTCCGAGGGCGGACATCGATGCACGGAGCGCACCTTCCTGGAATTCCATCACATCGTGCCCTACGCGCTGGGGGGATTGGCCATCGTCGAGAACATCTCGCTTCGTTGTCGGCGCCACAACCAGTACGAGGCCCAGCTGGTCTTCGGCCCTCATGGGACCTCGGTCGTCCGTGAGGCAGACCTCTTTCAAGGGTGACCGACGCCGACGCTCAGGCAGGATTCCGCCGCTCACGGGAACCCGCAGACCGCCCGATGGCCGCCGTCGCGCCCCCGCCGCGGCGCGAACGTCTGGACGCGCCGAATTCGCCGGCGGCCTGGTCAGCGGTCCGCTTGAACGCGATTGATACTCGGGGTGCTTCCGGATGTAGGCCGCCACGAACGGGCATCGTGGAATGACCGACAGCTTGCGCTCCTTCGCGTATTCGAGGGCCGCGCGCGCGAGCTTGCCGGCGATGCCGCGGCCTTCGAGGGCCGGCGGCACCTCGGTGTGCACGAAGATGATGCTGCCGTTCGAGTACGCATACCGGATCAGCGCGAGGTGGCCCTCGACGCGGACCTGGAACTGGTGCGCCTTTTCGTCGTTCTCCACCACCAGGCCGTCGACTTCTTCCGTGCCCAAGCCGCCTCCTCGCTTCGTCCTCCTCGGTCGTCCCACGTTCCGGACGGGCGCTCCCCGTCTTCGAAAGCCTACGCCAGGCGGCGCAGTTGACAAGGCCGCCGCACGGCCCCTACTCTGGGTAGTTCACGATTCCCCCGAAGGAGGAACCCATGCCCCTCGCACCGATCTACGACCCCGAAGCCGTCGCTCCCATGTGGCAGGAGCTCGCCGCGGTCGGTGTCGAGCCGCTGACCACCCCCGAGCAGGTGGATGAGGTCCTGGCCGCGAAGTCGGGCACCGTCTTCGTCGTCGTGAACTCGATCTGCGGGTGCGCGGCCGGGCACGCGCGTCCGGGAGCGATGCTCGCTCTCCAGAACGCGGTGATCCCCGACCGGTCCGTCACCGTCTTCGCGGGTGTGGACCGGGACGCCGTGAATCGCGCCCGCGAATACATGGCCGCCTATCCCCCCTCCTCGCCCTCGATGGGCCTCTTCAAGGACGGCAAGCAGGTCTTCATGCTGGAGCGCTCCGATCTCCAGCAGTTGACGGACGAGCAGGTGGCCGCTGCCCTGACCAAGGCCTTCGACGAGCACTGCGCAAAGCCGGGACCGTCGGTCGATCCGGAGAAGTTCAAGCAGATGCTTCCCTATCGTGGGTGCGGCTCGCAGATTCCGCTGGCGACGCGGCAGTCCTAAGGAGTCGCTCGCAGTTGGCCGACGTGGCCGCGCGCCGCGCTGCTTTCCGGACGCTCCACGAGCGGGGCTGCTTCCTCATTCCCAATCCGTGGGACGTCGGAAGTGCGCGCTATCTCCAGGGTCTCGGCTTCAAGGCCCTGGCCACCACCAGCTCCGGCTTCGCCTTCTCACGAGGGCGTCCGGACTCCGCGGCCGCCGTGCCGCTCGAGATGACCCTCGCCCACTTCGCGGAGATCGCGGCCGCGTCGGAGCTTCCCGTGAACGCGGACTTCCAGGCCGGCTACGCGGACGAGCCGGAGGGCGTCGCGAAGAACGTGCGGCGCTGTGTGGAGACGGGGGTGGCGGGCCTCTCCATCGAGGACTCGACGGGCGATGCGCGCCGGCCGCTCTACGAGCTGGGGGCCGCGGTGGAGCGCATCAAGGCCGCGCGCGCCGCCATCGACGCCTCCGGCACCGGAGTGCTCCTGACCGCGCGCGCCGAGTGCCACCTGGTGGGGACGCCGGAGCCCCTGCGCGATTCGATCCGCCGCCTGGAAGCCTACGCGGACGCGGGAGCGGACGTGCTCTATGCCCCCGGCCCGCGCGAGCGCGCCGACATCAAGACGATCGTCGAGGCCGTCGCGCCCAAACCCGTCAACGTCCTGATGGGCTGGCACACGGGTCTCCGGCTCTCCGATCTCGCGGAGCTGGGGGCGCGACGCGTGAGCGTCGGGTCCGCGCTGGCGCGCGCGGCGTGGACCGGGTTCATCCGCGCCGCCCGCGCGATGGCGGAGACCGGCCAGTTCGACGGGCTGCAGGGCGCGGTCCCCTTCGCCGAGCTCAATGATTTCTTCGACGCGGACCTGAAGGCGCGGACCAGGGCGCGATGAGAAGGCGACTACAATGGTCGTGATGAAAGCTCACGCGCGATCCTGGGCATGCCGCTGCGGAGCCCATCTCATCGTCACCTTCGACATCGAGTCCGGCACGCAGGTCGAGCAGTGCCCTCAGTTCGCGTGCCCGCGCTGTCGCGCCATCCGGCGGGTGGAATCCATCCCCGGGGAGCGCATCAAGGCCGAGAGCCTCAAGGTCCGCCGCTCGTAGCGCTCAGTGGCCGTGGTCCGCGGCCACGCTGCTCATCCCCAGCTCCGCGTCGGCGTCCCGGACCGAGCCCGCCAGCAGCGCCGCGATCGCGCTGAGGATCACGGTCAGGCCCAGGGCGACGCGCAGGGTGACGGCGTCGGCGAGGAGGCCGATGGCGGGGGGCCCGGCCAGGAACGCGAGATAACCGATTCCCGTCACCGCGGCCACTCCCGTCTGCGAGGCCACCTTGTGCCCGGCCGCGGAGAGCGTGATCGGGAAGATGGTGGAGAAGCCGGCGCCCGCGCAGGCGAAGCCGAGCAGCGTGGCCGCGACGCCTCCCACGGCGAGACCGGCGCCGAGACCCGCGGCGGCGATCGCGCCCCCCAGACGGACCAGGTTCACGGATCCGATCCGGAGGCGCAGCCAGTCGCCGGCCAGACGCCCCGCGGCCATGGTCAGCGAGAAGACGGCGTAGCCCGTCGCGGCCGCGCCCTGGCTCGTGTAGCCGGTCAGGTACACGGCGCCCCAGTCCGCCATCGCGCCCTCCCCGAGCAGGATGCAGAAGGCGATCACGCCCAGCGGGACCAGGGGCCGGATGGCGGCGAGCGAGAACTGCGGCGCCTTGGCCAGCGCCTCCGGATCGTCGGGCAGGAGGCGGCGCGTGGCGAACAGCGTCGCCACCGCGAGAAGCGCGCCCACCGCGACGAGGTGCGGCAGCGGGGCCAGGCCGCGCGCGGCGGCCAGTCCGCCCATGGCCGCGCCGGTCATGCCGCCGAAGCTGAACAGGGCGTGGAACGCCACCATGACCGGCCGGCGATAGGCGCGCTCGACATCGACCGCTTGCGTGTTCATGGCCACGTCCATCGCTCCCGCCAGCGCGCCGTACAGGACCAGGGCCGCCGCCAGCGCCGCCGCGCTGCGCGCCAGGGCGGGCAGGGCCAGAACCGCGCACAGCCCGAACGACGACCAGGTGGTGACGCGCGCGCTGCCGAAGCGCACGAGCAGGCGCGGGATGCCGACGATGGCCGCGAAGGCGCCCCCGGAAGCGCCGAGCAGGGCCAGGCCGAGCACGCCGCTGCCCAGCCGCAGGTCGGCCTGGACGGCCGGGATGCGCGCCAGCCAGTTCGAGACGAGGAGGCCGTGGATGAAGAAGACGACGGCGACGGAGAGGCGCGCCGAGGAGTGCGTCCCAGTCACTGCCGGGTGGGACTTGGACACACTCCTAATGGGTCCGAGTCCCACGTGGCCAACTCGGACACATTCCTAGCTCGTGACCGCGCCGTCGGAGGCGGAGGACACGAGCCGGGCGTACTTGGCCAGCGCACCCGTGCGGTAGCGCGTCTTGGGCGCCTTGACCTTCCTCAGCCGCCGCTTGATCTCGGCCGCGGAGAGCTCGACGTCGAGACGCCGCTTCTTCACGTCGATGTTGACGATGTCGCCGTTTCGCAGGACCGCGATGGGCCCGCCGTCGGCGGCCTCCGGCGCGACGTGGCCGATCATGAAGCCGTGCGTCGCCCCCGAGAAGCGCCCGTCCGTCATGAGGGCCACGGAATCGCCCAGCCCCGCGCCCTGCAGCGCGCCCGTCACGTGCAGCATCTCGCGCATGCCGGGTCCGCCCTTCGGCCCTTCCCAGCGGATCACGATGACGTGGCCGGGCTTCACCTTGCCCTTCTTCACCGCCGCGAAGGCATCCTCCTCGCGATCGAAGACGAGGGCGGGACCGCGGTGCGACGTCTTCGTCTGGCCCGACACCTTGGCCACGCAGCCTTTCGGGGCCAGGTTGCCACGCAGGATGGCGATGCCTCCGTATCCTTTCAATGGCTGGGCGAGGGGGCGGATGACCTTCTGGCCCGCCGTCTCCGGCGCCCGGCGCGCCTCCTCGCCGATCGTCCGGCGCGTGACCGTGAGTTCCTTCTCGTGCAGCAGGCCGGCTTCGAGGAGACGCTTGGCCACCACCGCCATGCCGCCCGCGTCGTACATCTCGGGCGCGGTGTAGGTGCCCCACGGCTTGAGGTCGGCGAGGAGCGGCGTCTTCCGGCCGATGCGGTCGAACTCGTCGATGGACAGGCGCACGCCCGCCTCGCGGGCCACGGCCAGGAGGTGGAGCACGGCATTGGTCGAGCCGCCCGTGGCCATCACGCCCGCGATCGCGTTGTGCAGCGCGCGCCGCGTGATGATCTTCCGCGGCCGGACGTCGTGCTTGAGGAGGTCCATCACCAGCCGCCCGGCCTGGAAGGCGGTGTCCGCCTTCTTGCCGTCGACGGCGGGCACGTCGCTCAGTCCCATGGGCGAGACGCCAAGCATCTCGAACGCGGTGGCCATCGTGTTGGCGGTGAACTGCCCGCCGCATGCCCCCGCGCCCGGGCAGGCCCGGTTCTCGATCTCGCGCAGCTCGACCGCATCGATCTTGCCGGCGTTGTGGGCTCCGATGGCCTCGAACACGTCCTGGATCGTGATCTTCCGACCGCGGTGCTCGCCGTACTGGATGGAGCCGCTGTAGAGCATCAGGCTGGGCAGGTCGAGCCGGGCCATGGCCATGACCATGGCCGGGATCGTCTTGTCGCACCCGGAGATGCCGACGAACGCGTCGAGCAGGTGGCCGCGCGCCACGAGCTCGACGGAGTCCGCGATGACCTCGCGGCTGACCAGCGAGGACTTCATCCCCTCCGTGCCCATCGCGATGCCGTCCGTCACGGTGATGCTGTTGAACTCGATGGGCGTGCCTCCCGCGGCCCGGATCCCTTCCTTTACCTTCATGGCCAGCGTGCGGTGGTTCCAGTTGCAGGGCGTGATCTCGATCCAGCAGTGCGCGACGCCCACCAGCGGCTTGGCCAGGTCCGCGTCCGTGAACCCGACGGCCTTGAAGTAGGCCCGCGCGGCCGCGCGGTCGGCACCGTCGACGAGGACACGGCTGTGGGCGCGGGGATCGATCGTCACTTGGGTTTCTCCTTGTGCGGATGCTACTACGCCTGGTAGTAGATCGGCCGGCGGCGGTACCGTCGGGTCATGCTACCCCTGCCGCCGATCTTCTTCGCCCTGGCTGCACCCGTCATGGCGGCGAGCCCTTCGCCGGTCCCCC
>DASTLK010000662.1:0-2465 GCA_035715025.1 Vicinamibacteria bacterium | reverse complement strand
GCGGAGAGCGGCACGCCGCAATCGCCGCGAGGGCGGCCGCGAGGCCGGCGGCAAGGGCTGCGTTGCGAGCGCGGAAGCGGGGGGGCAAGCCGCTCAGGGCCCGAGCCGCGCCGCCAGGCCTCGGAAGTCGGGGTCCTGGCGCAAGCGGTCGAAATCGGTATCGCTCTCGAGCCGCGCGCCGTCCGCGAATCCCCTCTCCACGGCGCGCTGAAGGGCGTCCACCGCCTGCTGCCGGCGCCCCTTGAGGCTCTCCGTCGCGGCCAGTCGATACCACACCTGCGGGTCCTCGGGGCGAATGAAGGAAGCGACGGACAGAAAGAGAGCCGCGCGCTCCAGGTCGCCACGCGCGCGTGCGTCGCGGGGAAGGTAGAAAGCCGTCTGGGCGAAAACGCCGTTCAGGAAGCGCCGGGCGGCGCGAGCGTCCTCGCCCTCCGCAGCGGCGCGCTTGCGCAGCGCCTCGATCTGCAGCTCCGAGATGATCCTGGGGAGGCGAAGAGGCTCGGCCTCCGGGGAAGCGGCCCGGGCCAGGACCTGCTGTGCCTCCGAAAGCCGCTGCCCCTCGCGCCTCTCGCGAGCCACGCGGCCGCGTTCCTCCACGCGGGCCGCCGTGGCAAGGGCTTCCCCTCGTTGCCGCGCGGCGTCCAGCGCGTGCAGGCCCTCGTAGTCGCGGGCCATCCAGGTCCATTGCCGTCGCGCCTCGAAGGCACGCCCCGACGCTTCGAGGGCGGCCGCTCGGGCCACGTCGCGGTCCCAGGCGGCCGCCACCAGCAGCGGGCTCGGGCCTCGCCGCGCGTTGCTCACCGCTCGCAGCTCCATCCAGCGGAGCGCCGCCGTCGCCACCTCCTGCGGCATCCAGTCGTGTGGCCCCTCGAACACCTCGAGCCGGTAGGGCCGCTCGAGACCGGCGAGCGCGCGGTCCAGCTCCTGCATCTCGCCGTAGTTGAAGTCGGCGTCGCCCACTGCCCCGAAGTAGGCGAAAGGCGTGTCGCGCCTCGGCGGGTGGCCGGCCGGGAAGCCCGCCCCGGCGGCGATCACTCCAGAGATCGCGCCGGGTGCCATGTCGGCCATCAGGCAGGCCGCGCGGGCCGTCCCCGAAAACCCGCCGAGGTAGACGCGGTGGTCGTCGATCCGAAGGCGGGCGTGAGTGTCCGCCCACATCGCGCGGAGCGCGGGCAGGTTCGGATCGGTGGGCTCGTCGCTCCGCGAACGGTAGGAGCTCGCCAGGATCACGCCCGTGGCCTCGGAGGCCTCACGGAAGCGCTCCAGGGGCACGAGAGCCCGCCCGCGGGCGTCCAGAAGGTAAAGGACCGGGGCGGGAAGGGTTGGGTCGTATCCACTCGGGAGGTAGAGAGCGTACGTCTCCGTCGCATCGCCGGCCGCGGCGAGCGTCTCGATGACCGCGCCCCGCGGGAGGTCGGGGCCCGCGACCATCCCGCCGGCCACGGCAAGACTCAAGACCGAATTGATAAGTGCGTTCAAGGAAGTGAACATTCCCGCGCGGTCACGAGAGCGACCATTGCTATTATGACTGAATGGCCCGGCTTCGACCGCTCACGCGACCCGCGCCCGTCGTCTTCGTCGCGAGCCTCCTGGCCGCCGGCTGCGCGCGCGCTCCGCGCGAAGCCGGGCTCAACGTCCTCCTGATCACGGTCGACACGTTGCGGGCCGATGCCCTGGGGTCGTACGGCCGTCCGCAAGCGGAGACGCCGTTCATGGACCGCCTGGCGGCGGGCGGCCTGCGCTTCGCGGAAGCCCGGGCCCAGAACGTGGTCACCCTGCCGTCCCATGCGAACATCCTCTCCGGCCTCTACCCGGTGCGGCACGGGGTCCGGGACAACGCGGGATTCCGCTTCCCGGGCGACCAGGAGACGCTGGCCACGCGACTCAAGAAGCGCGGATACAGGACGGGCGCGTTCGTGAGCGCGTTCCCGCTGGACTCGCGCTTCGGTCTCGACCGGGGCTTCGACGTGTACGACGACCGTTTCGGGGGCGGCGACGCCCCGAACGCGTTCGTGATGGAGGAGCGGCCCGGCACGGAGACGGTCGCCCTCGCGCGGCAGTGGATCGAGTCGCAGGGGCCAGGGCCGTTCTTCGCCTGGGTGCACCTCTACGAGCCGCACTTCCCTTACGCGCCACCCGAGCCGTTCCGGTCCCGCTTCGCCGCGGATCCATATCACGGCGAGGTCGCGGCGGCGGATGCCACCCTCGGGCCGCTCCTGAAGCCGATCCTGGAGGCCGGCGCCACCGGCCGGACGCTCGTGGTGCTCACCTCCGATCACGGCGAGTCCCTGGGCGAGCACGGCGAGATGACCCACGGGATCTTCGCCTACGACGCGACCCTCCGCGTGCCGCTGATCGTCTATGCGCCGCGGCTCTTTGGCGCGCGGGTGGTGACGCAGGCCGTGCGGCACGTGGACCTGGTCCCGACGATCCTGGACGCCCTGGCCGTCGGCATTCCCACCGAC
>DASTLK010000661.1:0-3680 GCA_035715025.1 Vicinamibacteria bacterium | reverse complement strand
GCTTCCGCGGCCGTGGAGAAGAGCGTCTGGCACTCCACGCGGTCGTTGCTGCGATGGGACTGCGCCTCGGCGAGGACGGCGTCGAGCAGCGACTCCTCGAGACCCTGACCGCGGAAGCCGGCGGCGGCGAAGAGGGACCCGACGATCGCGCGGCCGGCATCGAGCATGTAGTAGCAATAACCGATGCAGCGCAGCCCGTCCTGGAGCACGAAACCGGTCAGCGCGCGCCGTTCGAGGCCGCTGGCCACCGCGGAGGAGACGTCCGTGTAGTCCCAGAGCAGCTCCTGGCCCCAGTGCTCGGACTCTTCGTCCAGGAGTGGACGCAGGTCGCGCGAGGAGATCTCAGCGAGGGGACGCGTCCGCACTCCGGCGCCGCTTTCTCTCCTCGTCCAGGAAACGGCGCAGGCGGGCGTCCTCCCGCGGCAGGAGCCCCAGGAACTCCAGGCCGGCCAGGCATCCGTGGTCGTGGTCCCCCGCCGCCGCCCCATCGACGGAGGCATCCGCGACCCGCACCTTGGCCGAGAGCGGACCATCGTCGAGATCCATCTCGAAGTCGAGGATGGCCCCCGCCTTCAGGAGGGTTCCGCAACGCGCGAGACAGCCGGTGAGGCTCAGGTCGATCACGGTAATGGCGTGCGGAAGGCGACCTTTGAGGCGCCCGGGTCGTTCGATGGACAGGCGCGGGGCGCGTCGCCTCGATCCCGGCTTTGATGCGGTCATGGGAAGCACCTGGAAAGTCCTGGCTCAGGGCCATTCTACGTATAATTTCCGCGGCCCCCAAGCGCGGCCGCACCCGCGTGACCCAATCCACTTCCACGCCACCCGGCGTCTGGCTCGCCGCCCTGTTCTTCGCCGCGAGCGGCGTCTTCGAGATCGCTCTCGCCGTCCACGACGCGCCCTATCCGGTCCCGTTCACCACGGTGTGGCAGGCGGCCGGGGCCGGGCTGCTTCACTTCCTGCTGGCCTGGGGTCTCTGGCGGCGCTTCGCCCTCTGCCGGTCGGTCGCCATGGTCTACTGTCTGGCCGCGATCGTGACCTACGTGATCGCGATCGGCCTCGCGCTGGCCCACGCCCCGCTGCGCTTTCCGGCGTCGGTCGTGGTGCAGAGCCTCTTCCAGGTGCCGTCCTGCATCCTGCTTTTCCCGTTCCTGCGCTCCCCCGCGGCATCCGCGCTGTTCCCCCGCCCCCTTTTCGGCCCCTGACGCGTGTTACGATCCGCCCGCGAGGGCAAGCCGATCGCAGAGCACGGCGGCGTCGCGCAGCGCCCAACTCGCGATGCGTGAGTGCCCCCCCTGAGATAGACATGACGCGCATCGGGCCTTCGGAGCGGGACCGCGAGGCGCGACGCCTCGCCGCATTCGCGTCGATCGCGGCCGGCCTCGCCCACTCGGAAGACCTCGAGCGCGCGCTCTCCCAGGCGCTGCGCTCCACCCTCGACGCCCTCGACCTCGAAGCGGGCGGCATCTACCTCCTCGACGAGGGCTCCGGCGAGCTGCGCGCGACCGAGCACCACTTCGGCCTGCCCCCGGACTACCCGCCCGCGGTGGCCCGATTCCAGCGTGGGGAGGCCCTCATCGGGCGCGCGCTCGACGCCGTGCGGCCGGTGGTCGTGCCGGACATCGCGGCCACCGCCGACGCGCGCGAGGCCACCCGGCAGAGCGGGCTTCGCTCGGTCGCCTTCGTCCCCCTGTACGCGCGCGGGCGCGCGGTGGGGATGATGCCCGTCGGCGGCTATGCCGTCCGGCCGTTCGCGGAGGACGAGATCGAACTCCTGGCCGCCGTCGGGGGCATGCTCGGGGCGGCCATCGACAACGCGCGCCTCGTGCAGCGCTCGCGCCGCCACCTGGCCCAGGTGCAGGCGCTGTGGGAGATCGACAAGGCGATCGTCGAGGACCGCGACCTCACCGAGATCTTCGGGACCATCGCGCGCGCGGCCTCCCGGTTGTCGGGCGGGGAGGCCGTGATCGTCCTGCTCGACGGCAACGAGGACGTGCAGGTCGCCGGGGGCGAGCGCTCGCGGGCGTTGGAGCTTCTCGGCGATCCACCCACCCTCGCCGGCACCCCCCTCGCCCAGTACCTGGCCCGGGCCGCGCCGAGCAGCGTGCGTCTCGGGCACGAGGACGACGGGCGGCACGCGATCGTGGTGCCGCTGGCCGCGGGCGGCCGGACGCTCGGCGGCCTCGTCGTGGTGGAATCGGCCGCGGCCTGGGAGGAGGCGGACCTCACCACGCTGGGAACGCTCGGCCGCCGCGCCGCGGTGGCCCTCACCAAGGCCGACGCGCGGCAGGCGGAAGAGCGGCGCGCGGGGCAGCTCGCGCTGCTCGCGGGCGCGTCCGAGATCGCGGCCAGCACGCTCGACGTGGACGCCCTCCTGGGCGCGATCGCGCGCTACGTGCAGCGCTCGTTCGGCTACTACAGCGTGTCCGTGTACCTCGTCCGCGCCGAGGCGCGCGAGGCGTACCTCGTGGGGGCCTCCGGGGGCGCCGCCAGCGCGATGCCGAAGGGCCACCGCATGGCGTTCGGCCACGGCATCATCGGCTGGGTGGCCGAGCACGGCGAGCACATCCTTGCCAGCGACGTCCGCCGAGAGCCGCGCTTCCTGCCCTCTTCCCTGGCCGCGACGCTGTCCGAGCTGGCCGTCCCCGTGCGACTGACCGGCCAGGTGGTCGCCGTCCTCAACGTCGAGAGCGACCGCGTGGACGCGTTCGACGAAGGGGACGTGGTGGCGCTCGACGGTATCGCGGCCCAGGTCGCGTCCGCCATCCAGAACGCGCGCCTGTTCGACGAGAAGGTGCGCGCCTTGCGGAACCTGGAGATCCTGCAGGAGATCACCAACGTCCTCAACAGCGAGCTCGAGCTGGACGTGCTGCTCGAGCGCATCGCCCGCCGCAGCGTGGAGGCGGTGCGGTCCGCCCAGATGGGGGCGGTGCTGCTCTACGACGGCGAATCGCTGCGCGTCCGATCCAGCTTCGGCTACCTGCAGCCCGCGGCGCTGGGCGCGGTGCAGCTGGCCTTCCATGAAGGCCTGCCCGGGAGCGTGTTCGTGAGCGGGCACGGGCGGCTGGTGGGCTCGGGCTCCGGTGAGCGGAGGCGGCCCGTCCGCCATCGCGCGTTCCGGGAAGCAGCCGGCAACATCGATCCCCGCAGCGCGCTCTGCGTCCCCATCGCCCTGCCCCAGGAGAAGCTGGGGGTGCTGCTCCTGGAGAGCACCACGGGCTCGGACGATTTCGAGATCGACGACCTGCGCTTCGCGGCCACCCTGGCCGCGCAGGCCGCCATCGCCATCGGCAACGCGCTGCGCCTGCGGCGCATCGTGGAGATGGACCGGCAGCGCCAGGAGTACCTCTCGAACGTCAGCCACGAGCTGCGCAGCCCGCTGACCGTGATCCAGGGCTATCTGGAGGCGCTGGCCGACGGCGGCGGCGAGGGCGACCAGGCGGCCCACTACCTGCGCGTCGCCCAGGAGCAGACGCAGCGGCTCGGCCGCATGATCGACGAGGTCCTGCACGTGTCCCAGCTCGAGCAGGGCATGGCCCAGCGCCACGTCGCCTGGGCCCCGGTCTCGCTCGCGGACACGGTGCGCGGCGTGGTCCAGACCCACCGTCAGGAAGCCGGCGTCAAGGGTCTGCAGCTGAGCGGCACGATCTCCGGGGAGGTCCCGGTGCTGGCGGGCGACGAGC
>DASTLK010000660.1:0-15416 GCA_035715025.1 Vicinamibacteria bacterium | reverse complement strand
GAGGGCGCCTACGCCCAGATCAACGAGCTCGAGCGCTGGCTCACCGACGACGGCCAGGTCGTGGTGAAGTTCTGGTTCCACATCTCGCAGAAGGAGCAGCGCCGCCGCCTGCGCAAGATGGAGAAGGATCCCGCCGAGCGCTGGAAGGTCGAGAAGGAGGACTGGCGCCGGAACCGCCGCTACGACCGGTGGGTGGAAGCGGCGGAGCACATGCTCGCCCTCACCGACACGCCGGCCGCGCCCTGGACCATCGTCGCGGCGACGGACGCGCGCTGGACGCGGGTGAAGGTCTTCCGGACACTCGTGGAGCGGATGCAGGCGGCCCTCGATCGACGGCAGCAGGCTCCGGCCTCGGTGAGCCGCACCCAGATGGCGGAGGTGGCCACGCGCGAGAGCCGGCATCGGCGCGCGAAGGAGGACCTCGCGCGCGCGCGCACCGTGGCCCAGGACGCGGGCCTGCCCCTCGAGGACCCGGCCTTCTTCGTCTCCTCCGGCGACGAGAAATGAAGGAGTCCCCCAAGCCGGTGGGGACCGGACCCCTTGCCGGGGTCGACCTGACGCGCGCGCTGGCGTCGAAGGACTACGACAAGCGCATCGCGGCCGAGCAGCTGCGCCTGCGCGCGCTGCACTTCAAGATGTACGAGGAGCAGGTCCCCGTGCTCGCGGTGTTCGAGGGCTGGGACGCCGCGGGCAAGGGCGGCGCCATCAAGCGGGTCACGGAAACCCTCGAGCCCCGCGGCTACACCGTCTCCTCGTTCTCCGCGCCCCGCGGCGAGGAGAAGACGCGCCACTACCTCTGGCGGTTCTGGCGGACGCTGCCCCGCGCCGGCCACCTGGGCATCTTCGACCGCTCGTACTACGGGCGCGTGCTCGTGGAGCGGGTGGAGGGATTCTGCGCGGAAGAGGAGTGGCGCCGGGCCTATCACGAGATCAACGAGTTCGAAGTGCACCAGGCTTCGTTCGGCATGGTGGTGCAGAAGTTCTGGCTGCACCTGTCGAAGCAGGAGCAGCTCCGCCGCTTCCAGACGCGCGAGCGCGATCCGTTCCGATCGCACAAGCTCACCGCGGAGGACTGGCGCAATCGCGCGCGCTGGGCCGAGTACGAGCAGGCGGTGGAGGAGATGCTGGCCCGCACGTCCACCAGCATCGCGCCCTGGACGGTGGTGGAGGCGGACGACAAGCTCCACGCGCGCGTGAAGGTCGTCCGCACGCTCGCGGACGCCATCGCCAAGGCGATCGGCTGACGGAGCCGGTCAGCTCTGCCGCACGCTCGCCTTCTTCACGGCCCGGGTGCCCGTCTTCGCCTTGAGGGAGCGGCCGCGGGACGCGTTGCGCGAGAGGGCGGCCTTGCGCGAGGCGCGCGTGCGCAGCGAGGCCTTCCGCACGCTCGTCACCGGCAGCGAGAACTCCGCGTCCGTGTTCTGCACGAGCTTCTGGATCTTGCGCACGTAGCCCTGGGTCTCGCGATAGGGCGGCAGCCCGCTATGGCGCGCGACCACGGTGGGGCCGGCGTTGTAGGCGGCCAGCGCCCGGGCCGTGTTGCCCTTGAACCGATCCAGCAGCGTGCTGAGGTATTTCGTCCCGCCCAGGATGTTCTCGCGCGGGTCGAAGGGGTTCTCGATGCCCACGTGGTGCGCAGTGGTGGGCATGAGCTGCATGAGCCCTTGCGCGCCCACGCGCGACACGGCCAGCGGATTGAACCGCGATTCCGTCTGGATGACCGCGCGGATCAACGACGGCGACATCCCGTGCGTCGTCGCCGCCTCCTGGATGAAAGGCTCCAGCGCCTCCCGATCCCAGACGGGCAGATGGAAGTCCGTCGCCACGTCCACGGAAGTGGAGGGCTCGGACGGTCCGAAGATGCCCAGGCCAGGCGTGTCCATGCGCGCGGCGATCTCGTGGCCTCCGACTCCGAACGCGACGGCGGCCAGAAGGCCGGCGCCCGCGAGCCTGACGCGGCGGTCGTGACGGCGGCGCTCCTCGGTATTCCGCCGCCCGCCCATCGTGAGCATGCTGCGGCGCTCGGCGTGCCGCCGCTCCTCGCTGCGGCGATCGGACGGGATCGTCCCGGCGTCCGCCTCCGACCGTGGGGCAAACGGCCGGTAGGGCTGGCCCAACTTGCGGTCCATCTGCGGCTCATCCGGCCCGACGCCAGTCCGATGGTCCTTTGCGTGGTCCATTCCGCCGTCCTCCTTCCGCAGCACCTTCGAGGGCTCTAACTTCGACGGCGCCCCCAGACGTGCATTACACGGAAATCTCGACCGTATAAATCTAATGAAATGAATATGTTGAATAATTTACACCCTCATCCCAGGTGCTCGTCCGCTATCACTTGCAGGTTTCGGGCCGCGCCCGTCAGCCGCGGGGAGAGGGCTTCTCGTCGAAGAGGTATACGGGCCGGCCGGCCAGCTGTTCCGCCCGAATGGCCACCTCGAATGCCTCGCCCGCGGCCGATCCGGCCAGGACCGCCGCGGGCAGACCCTCTGCCGCCACCCGGCCTCCCGCCAGCAACACGAGGCGCTCGGCCCAGGCGGCGGCTCGCGGAAGGTCGTGGACGACGGCCAGCACGCCGACGCCCTCGCGGCGCACCTCGTCGAGCACGCGGAACAGCCGGAGCTGGTGTCCGATGTCGAGGTGCGCGGCGGGTTCATCGAGAAGCAGGATGGCCGGCTCCTGGGCCAGTCCCCGCGCGAGGGCGGCGAGCTGACGTTCGCCGGCGGAGAGCGTGGCCAGCGGCCGGTCGGCGAGCGTGGCGACGCCCGAGCGCTCCAGCGCGCGTGCCACCGCGGTGTCGTCCTCCGCGGTGAACGGCCGCAGGGGACCCCGATGGGGATATCGGCCCAGGCGCGCCCTTTCCGCGACGGTGATGGTTGCGGGTGGCGCCTCGTCGGGCGCGACCAGCGCGATCGCGCGGGCGACGCCGTCGCGGCCGCAGTCCTTCAGGGAGCGGCCGCGCAGGCGCACCTCGCCCGCCGACGGAGGGAGCAGGCCGGCCAGGGCCCGTACCAGCGTCGACTTCCCGGCCGCGTTCGGACCGATCAGGGCCACGGCTTCGCCGGGCGCGAGCACCAGCGACACGTCTGCGACCACGAGCCGCGCGCCACGACGGACGGACAGGCCCCGCGCCTCCAGGACCGCGGTCATCGCCGCGTCTCCGATTGGCGCAGGGCGAGCAGGAAGTAGGGTGCGCCCACGAAGGCCGTCACGGAGCCGAGCGGGAGGTCCACGTTCTGGCTGATCACCCGCGTCGCCAGATCGGCGAGGACCACGAGGAGCGCGCCGGCCAGGAACGCCGCCGGCAGCAGGTGGCGCCCGAGCGCGCCCGCCACCGGCCGCAGCGCGTGCGGGGCAACGAGGCCCACGAATGGGATGGAGCCGGCCGCGGCCGTGGCCGCGCCCGCGACCAGCGCGGCCAGCGCGAGCAGGACGAGGCGCGCGGCGTGCACGGGCAGGCCCAGAGCGGCCGCCTCCTCGTCGCCGAGGGAGAGGACGTCGAGCACGCGCGCCGCCGCCAGCAGCGTCGCCCCGCCGCCGAGGATCAGGATCGACGCGATGCGGAAGTGCACCCACCCGCGCCCGTCCAGTCCGCCTGCCAGCCAGAACAGGACCGTCTTCACGCGGAACTCCTCGGTGGCGACGAGCAGCATCGAGGTGCCCGCGGCCGCCAGCGCGGAGACGGAGATCCCGGTCAGGAGAAGCCCGTGCAGCGTGCCCCCGCCGAGGGCCTGGCTCAGCGCATACAGCACGAGCACCGCCGCCATGGCTCCCGCGAAGGCGGCGAAGGGCAGGGCGAGGAACGTCGATCCGGCCCAGCCCAGGCGCACGGCCGCCACCGCGCCCAGGGCCGCGCCCGCCCCGACGCCCAGGAGGCCGGAATCGGCGAGCGGGTTGCGGAACACCGACTGCAGGGTCGCGCCCACGACGGCCAGCCCGCCGCCCACCACCGCGGCCAGGAGGACGCGGGGCAGGCGCACGACCCACAGGATCGTCTCGGACGGGGGCGGCAAGGGCGCGCCCGCCCCGAGGCCCGTGCCGTGCAGCAACGATGCGAGCACACCGAAGAAGGGGAGGGGGACGCTGCCCGCGCTGGCCGCCGCGAGCATGGCTACGGGCAGGGCGAGGGCAAGGCCCAGCAACACGCGCCGGCGCCGAGTGGCGCTCATGGCCGGGAGCGCGGCACGCGATCGGGATGGAGGGCCCAGGCCAGGTACCAGCACGCGTCCGCCCCGTGCTGGCTCAGGGTGACGAGCAGCTCCGTCGGCATCTCCACGATGCGGCCCTCGCGCACGGCGCGCAGGCGCGAGAGGAGGGGGTGCTGCACGAGGCTCTCGCGCGCGCCCGGCCACACGCCGATGAGGACCACGTCGGGATCGGCCGTGAAGGCCCGCTCCGCTCCCACCGGCCCGATCCCCACCACGCCGATCTCCGCGCCGACGTTGCGCGCGCCCGCGGAATCGATCAGCGCGCCGATGGCGGTGTCGCCTCCCGCCGTCATCCCGCTCGCCCAGTACATCACGCGCGGCCGGGTGACGCCGCGCAGCCGCGCCGCGAGATCGGCCAGCAGCGCGTCATAGCGGGCCACCAGCTTCTCGGCCCCCGCACGCGCACCCACCGCGGCGCCGAGGTCCAGGATGGCCTGGCGGTTGCCGGCCAGGCTGCGCAGCCCTTCCATGCGGTGGTAGCGCAGGCCCGAGCGCTCGAGGAGGGAGAGGAAGTCGGGGTCGGTGTACTCGGACACGACCACGAGGTCGGGCGCGAGCGCGACCAGCCGCTCGAGGTCGGCCTTCCGGAAGCGCGCCACCGTGGGTGGCACCCGGCCGACCACGTTCGAGGTGCCGACGTCGTCGGAGGCGGCGGTCACGGCGACCAGGCGATCGGTGGGGAGGATCTCGACCAGCACCTCGTCCGCGGTGAGGTTCAGCGAAGCGATGCGCCGGGGCGCGGGGGCGGCGCCGAGACTGGCCGCCGCGAGCAGCAGGGCACCCAGCATCCGCACCGCGCGCCGCCGCCCGCTCACGCGGCCTCCGCCGGGAGGAGGTCGGCAAAGACGAAGCCGTCGCGCGCGACGACCTCACCTCTTCGCACCGGCACCGGGCGGCGGAACATCGGGCCGTCCCAGGCGAAGGTGTGGAACTCGCCGTTCTCGCCACAGGGATCGACGCCCGCGGGCAGGCGCGCCAGGAGCTCGCGGTCGAAGGCCTCCCCGGCCAGGCCCTCGGGGAGGACGCGCGGATCGACGCACGTGAGCCGCGCCTGCAGGCCGCCGCGGATCATGTCCTCGGCCAGCGCGGCCGTCGGCCGGCCCCAGAGGGGGAAGTGAAGCTGCAGGCCCGTGCCGGTCATCTGCCGCTCGCGGTAGCGGCGGATGTCCTCCAGGAAGAGATCGCCGAACGCGATCCCCGTGATGCCGCGCGCCCGCGCCTCCGCCACCGCGGCCGCCATCGCGGCCTCGTACGTCTCGTTCGGACACGGCGAAGGGATGCGCACCACGACCAGGGGAAGGCCGGCCGCCTCCGCCTGCGCCTCCAGGAGCGCGCGCCGCACCGCGTGCATGGCCACGCGGTCGTAGGCTTCGTTGATGGTGGTGAGGAGCCCGACCACCTCGACGGAGGGGTCCTGCCGCAGGACGTGGAGCGACCACGCGCTGTCCTTGCCGCTGCTCCAGGCGAGCAGGATCGGCGCGCGGCTCTCGTTCACCGCCGCGTCCCGTCCCCGACTCGTTCCGTCTCCACGCGAACGACTTCGCGCGCGGGAAAGCGGCCGGCGAAGAGATCGGGGTGCAGGACCTCGGCCGTGATCTCGAGGCTGTCCACCACGCGCGGTCCCGGGCGCGAGAAGTACTGCGATCCGTCCACCGCATAGACGCGGCCGTCACGCACGGCCGGGAGGTCCGCCCACCCCGGCCGCGCGCGGAGCAGCGGCAGGTCCGTGCGCGTGCGCTGGAGGTCGAAGCCGCAGCAGGCGATCAGGAGGACCTCGGGCCTCGTCTCGAGCACGTCTTCCCAGCTCACACGGCGCGACGGGCGCCCTTTGTGCCCGAGCGGCTCCTCGCCGCCCGCGATCTCGACCAGCTCGGGGTTCCAGTGCCCGCAGGCGAAGGGCGGATCGAGCCATTCCAGGATCACGGCGCGCGGCCGCGAACGCGCCTGGGCGGCGCGCGTGCGCACGGCTTCGACGCGCGCGGCAAGGGCGGCCACGACGCGCTCCGCGCGATCGGAAACGCCGGTGGCGGCGGCCACGCGCCGGATGTCCTCGAAGATGTCGGAGAGGCAGGCGGGCTCGAGGTTCACCACCGTCGGCGGACCGGGCAGGGTCGCCGCGAACGCGGTCACGGAGTCGTAGCCGACCGCGCACACGTCGCAGAGCCTCTGGGTGAGGATGACGTCCGGACGCAGGCGGCGGATCAGCGGCTCGTCCATCGTGTAGAGCGTGCCCGTCTGCGTGAGCGTGTCCGTGACCCAGGTGTCGATGCGCCCGCTCGGGAGCGCGCCCCCGTGGATCTCGCAGTGCGTGACCTGCGGACGCGTGCGTACCTCCGCCGGATGGTCGCACTCGTGGGACACGCCGACGAGCGAGTCCGCGAGGCCGAGGGCGGCCGCGATCTCGGTTGCGGCCGGGAGCATGGAGATGACGTTCACGGCCGCCGGGCCTCGCCGCTGCGGAGGCGCAGGCCGGCGCGCAGGGAGCGGCCGAGCGCGGGATAGCCGAGCACCTCCTGGTAGCGGCGGTCGAGAACGTTCTCCGCGATGACCACGCCTTCCAGGCGGGACACGATGCGGACGCGCGCGCGCAGGTCGAGGCGCGCGTAACCCTCGTTCTCGGTGAGGCCGATGTTCTCGAAGTCGCTGTCCGCCCGGCGTCCGACGAGGACGAGGGTGCCGCCCGCGCTCGCGCGCTCGCCGCCGTAGGTCGCGGTCAGCGAGCCCTGGTGCTTGGGCCGGCGCAGGAGCGACCGCCCGGCCGCGTAGACCTCGTTGAAGGCATCGCCGCTGACCTTCACGACGCCGTCGAGGTAGGTGTACTGGGCGAAGAGCCTCAGGCGGGCGTACGGAGCCGCCTCCGCCGCCAGCTCCAGGCCCTGGGCGCGCGTCCGGCCCACGTTGACGAACGTGCCCTGGAAGGTCGCGGGGTCCACGACCTGGAAGTTGATCTGGTCGCGGTAGTCGTGATGGAACACCGTCGCTTCCACACGCAGACGGTTGCCGGCCAGACGCTGCTCGATGCCGGCGTCGAAAGTGACGCTGCGCTCCGGGCGCAGGTCCGGGTTGCCCTTGGCGTAGAAGGACACGCCGAAGGACTCGAAGAACGTCGGCTCCTTGATCCCGGTGCCCCCGCTCGCCTTCAACGTCGTGGTGCCGGCGTCGCCGACCGTCCAGGCCGCGGCCACGCGCGGGACGGCGCGGGTGCCGAAGCTCGCGTTGTGCTCCACTCGGCCGCCCAGGGTCAGGAAGAGCCGGCCGCCCACGACCACGCGATCCTGCGCGTAGGCGCCCATGTTCGTGCGCGTCGGATGCAGCAGCGGCTCCGCCCGCGAACCGATGGCACCCGTCTCGCGCTCGACCTCGGCGCCCACGGTGACGATGTGCGACCCGCCGACCTGCGTCTCGAGCTGATAGCCGGACGAGAGGCGTCGCGTGTCCTGCTGGAAGCCGAGAGGGTCCACGAAATCGAAGAAGGTGTCCGTGCCCACGCGATCGCCGGCGCGTGGCCGGTACGGCCCGGAGTCGAGGGGGTTGACGGAGAGCCAGTCCTGCAGCGCGTAGCCGGCGCGCAGCTCGTGGCTCGTGCGGCCCCGCACGTGGCGGATATGGAGCCCGGCCACGCCGATCTGCCGCTCGAACCGCGCATCCAGGTCGGGCCGCCCGAAGGCGGTCGCTCCCGGCGTGCCCACGCGCGTGTCCTCGCCGCGCAGGCTGAGGCGAAGCGACGTTCGCGCCCCGGCATCGAACCCGAGCGAGGCGGCCCCGCCGTCCTCGCGCAGGGCGCTGTTGGGCTCCTGGTTGTCGGTGCGAAGGTGGAGGCCCCCGACGTTCCAGTCGAAGCGTCCCGCGCGGCCGGCGCTGCCCGCCTCGCCGCGTCGCCAGCCGAAGCTTCCCCCCTGGGCCTCGGCGCGCCAGCGCGGCGCGAGGGGATAGCGGGCGGTGACGAGATGGACCACGCCCGCGAGGGCGTCCGTGCCGTAGAGGCTGCTCGTCGCGCCGCGCACGACCTCGATCCGCTCGAGCTCGAGGGGAAGCAGGGGTCCCAGGTTGTACTCGCCCCCCGGCTCGTTCACGGGCACGCCGTCCACGAGGATGCGCGCGAAGTTGGACTCGCCTCCGCGCACGAAGAGCGAGCCCTGCAGGCCGAGCCCTCCGTTGCGGGCGACGGCGACGCCGGGCACCTCCTCGAGCAGCGCGAGCACGGATGGCGCTTCGCGCTGTGCGATGCGCCCTCGGTCGAGGACGGTGGCGCTCACGCCGACGGTGGAGAGCACGGCCTCGTCACGGGTCGCGGCCACGACGACGTGCTCCCGCACCGGGGCCGGGGCCAGCGTGAGATCGAGCACGGTCTCGACGGCGGAGACATCGGCTTCCGGGGAGCCCGCGAAGAGGAAACCGGCCGCGCGCAGGGCAAGCCGGTAGTGGCCGGGGGTGAGGCCGGCGACGCGATAACGGCCTTCGGGACCGGTGACGACGGTGCGGGCCGCATCCGGCCCGTGCACGACCAGGACGAGGTTGGGGACGGGAGTGCCTTCCGAGGTGTGCACGGTTCCGGCGAGGACGCTCGACGGCTGGGCGTGGGCCCGAACGGCCGCGCCGGTCAGCAGCGCGGCGAAAACGAAGACGAGACGGCGCATCGCGAGTCTCCTTTGGGAGGCTCGACGTGTCGGGAGCGGTGGATGACGGACACCGGGGACTGTAGCTCCTTCACGCGAGAAGCCTCAGGCTCGAACGGGTCGGGGCAGGTTTCCTGGCTCCCGGGTCATCGCTCGTCCTCCAACCTTCCCCGGCTTTCGGCCGAGTGGCGGCGCTCAGGCGCCTGGAGGAGAACGGGCTCTCCGGCTACAGTGGCGGGACCGCGCAGGTTTTCGACCTGCTTCCCTTTTCCCCCTCGTATCGAGGGGCACCCCGACGTAACAAGGAGACTCTGACGTAGGGGGAGCCGCGTTGTCAATGGTGCCGGCTCTGAAGGGTAAGACCGCGCCTATAAAGTAGGGAGGACGCGAGGTGCTGGGAGCGATCGGTCTCCTCGTCCCCAGCACACGGATGGCGGCCGCGGTGGCCCTGATCGCGCTCTTCGTCGCGCTTCTGCCCGCCAACATCCACGCCGCACGATCAGGAGTCACGCTGCGGGGGAAGCCTCCGACTCCGCTGGCCCTCCGTGTGCCCATGCAGATCCTGTTCATCGCGCTCACCGCGTGGGCGGGCGTTTACGCGGCGCGGTGACCATCCGCGCTCCACGCGATGCGAGGCTATGATCCCGGAGTGAACGACCGCTTCCTCCGCGCCTGCCGCCTTCAAGAGGTCGACCGCACGCCCGTCTGGTTCATGCGGCAGGCGGGTCGCTACATGCCCGAGTACCGTACGCTGCGCGCGCGGCATACGCTTCTGACCCTGTGCCGAACGCCGGAACTGGCGGTGGAGGTCACGCTCCAGCCCGTCCGTGTCCTGGGTGTGGACGCGGCCATCCTCTTTTCCGACCTCCTGCTTCCGCTGGCACCGCTGGGCATCCCCTTCGACTTCCAGGCCGGCGAAGGACCCGTCATCGAGAAGCCGCTGCGCTCGCGATCGGACATCGACGCCCTGCGGCGATTCGAGCCGCGCGAGGACCTCGGCATGGTGCTGGAAGCGATCCGGGTGCTCCGGCGGGAGCTGGAGGGGCGCGTGCCCCTCATCGGCTTCGCGGGAGCGCCGTTCACGCTGGCGTCCTACGCGATCGAGGGCGGCCATTCCGCGAACTTCGCGCTCACCAAGTCGCTCATGTACAGCGATCCCGAGACCTGGCACCGCCTGGCCGCCCTGCTGGCCGACGTCGCGGGCGACTACCTGCGCGCGCAGGCGGAAGCGGGGGCGCAGGCCCTCCAGATCTTCGACTCCTGGATCGGCGCCCTCGACGCGGGCGATTACCGCGAGTACGTCCTCCCGCACGTTCGCGCGCTCTTCGCGAAGCTCGAAGGCACCGATGTGCCCGTCATCCATTTCGGCACCGGGACCTTCCATCTGCTGGAGGCGCAGCGCGAAGCGGGCGGCGACGTCATCGGCCTCGACTGGCGGACTCCGCTCGACGCGGGATGGGACCGGCTCGGCCCGCAGGTGGGCGTCCAGGGCAATCTCGATCCGACGCTGCTGCTGGGACCGCGCGATCGGCTGCTCGCGCGCGTGGACGACGTGCTGCGTCGGGCTGCGCGCCGGCCCGGTCACGTCTTCAACCTCGGGCACGGCATCCTTCCCAGCACGCCCATCGAAAACGTCAAGGCCGTCGTCGAGCACGTGCACGCCGTGACCGCTTCCCCGGTGGCCGGGCCGTGAAGGCCGTCCTGCTCCTCGCACACGGCACGCCGGAATCGCTCGACGACATGCCGGAGTACCTGACGCGCGTGCGCGGAGGCCGCCCGCCCTCGCCGGAGCTGATCGAGGAGATGCGACACAACTACGGCGCCATCGGCGGGCGCTCGCCCCTCACCGACATCACCCTCGCCCAGGCGGGTGCGCTCGCCTCCGCGCTGGACGGAATGCCGGTGTACGTCGGCATGCGCAACTGGCGACCCTACATTGCCGACGTGCTCGCGGAGGCGGCCGCCGCGGGCGTGCGGGAGATGGTGGCGGTGCCGATGGCGCCACAGTATTCGACGCTCAGCGTCGCCAAGTACGGCGAGGCGGTGGAGGCGTCGCGCCCGCCGGGGATGGCCGTGCGCTTCGTGCGCTCCTGGCACGAACATCCGGGCCTGCTGGATGCCTTCGCGGAGAAGGTGCGCGCGGCGCGGGCCGCCGGGCCCTGGGACCGGGTGCTCTTCACCGCGCACAGCCTGCCCCTGCGCGTGGTCGCGCAGGGCGACCCCTATCCCGAGGAAGTGGCGGCCACCGCGCGCGGCGTGGCCGAGCGCGCGGGCGTCACGGACTACATTCGTGCGTACCAGAGCGCGGGCCGCACGCCAGAACCCTGGCTGGGGCCGCCGCTGGAAGAGGCCCTGGCCACCGCGGCCGCCGAGGGCGCGCGGCGGGTGCTGGCCGTGCCCGTCGGGTTCGTGTGCGACCACACGGAGATCCTGTTCGACATCGACGTCCAGGCCGCGCAGGCCGCGCAGCGCCTGGGCATCGAGGTCGGCCGCACGGAATCGCTCAACACCTCGCCCACCTTCATCCGCGCGCTGGCCGACCTCGTCCGGGAGCCGTGACCAGCGCCCGCGCCGACGTCGTCGTGGTGGGTGGCGGCATCGCGGGTCTCGCCGCCGCCCTTGCCCTGCACGAGGCGGGGCGCGACTTCCTGCTGCTGGAATCGTCGCCGCGCTACGGCGGGGTGATTCGCACGGAGACGACGGGCGGGTTCGTCGTCGAGGCCGGACCCGATTCGATCCTGGCCCAGAAGCCGGAAGGTCTCGCGCTGTGTCGCACGCTCGGGTTGAGCGGTCGCCTCATCCCCACCAACCCCGAGACGCGCACGATCTTCGTCCTCCGCCGTGGCCGGCTGCACGCGCTTCCGGAAGGCATGATGCTCGCGGTGCCGACGCGGATCGGCCCTTTCCTTCGCAGCGGGCTCTTCTCGTGGCCGGGAAAGCTGCGCATGGGCCTCGATCTCGTCCTGCCTCGCGGGCGCCCCACCGACGACGAGTCGATCGCGTCGCTCGTGCGGCGCCGCTTCGGGGAGGAGGCCGTGGAACGGCTCGGCGAGCCGCTGATGGCCGGCATCCATGCCGGCGATCCGGAGCGCCTCTCGATCCGCGCGACGTTCCCGCGGTTCGTGGATCTGGAAGCGCGCCATCGCAGCCTCATCCGCGGGATGTGGGCGTCCCGAGGGCGGGCGCCACAGGGGGGATCCGCCTTCTACTCCCTGACCGGAGGCCTCGTAGAGCTCGTGGATGCGCTGGTGGCGCGCTTGCCCGTGGCCCGGCGTCGGACGGGCGCCGGCGTGACGCTCCTGGAACAGCGGGGCGGCGCTTTCACGTTGGGGCTCGCGGACGGAACGTCGATCTCGGCGAAGGCCGTCATCCTGGCCCTTCCCCCGCTCGCGGCCGCGCCCCTGATGGGGCCGCTGTCCTCCGAGGCGCAAGGCCTCCTCGAATCGATCCCATTCGCGTCTTCGGCCACCATCGCGCTGGGGTACCGGCGCGAGGACGTCGCGCATCGCCTCGACGGCTACGGCTTGATCGTGCCCCGCGGGGAGGGCCTCCGGTGCACCGCCTGCACGTTCGTGTCGACCAAGTTCGCCGGGCGCGCGCCGGCGGGGCACGTCCTCCTGCGCGCATTCCTCGGGGGGACGCGCGATCCGGACGTGCTCTCTCTTGCGGACGAGGATCTGCTCGCGGTCGCGCGCCGGGAGATGGGTCCGGTGCTCGGGTTGCGCGCAGCGCCCGTGCTCGAGCGCGTGTATCGATGGCCGCGGGCAACTCCGCAGATGGAGGTGGGCCACCTCGCGCGCATGGCGCGGCTGGACGGGATCGTGGCCGGCCGGCCCGGACTGTTCCTGGCCGGCGCGGGCCTGCGCGGGACCGGTCTGCCCGACACCATTGCCGACGGCCAGCGCGCCGCCGCCGCCTCCTCCGAGCGGAGCGGATAGCATTCGCGCCGCGCGGCGGAGCGTCCTCGCGATCACCTTGATGGGCGCCCTCCTGCCCGCGCCGCCGGCCACGGTCCATTCGGCGGACGGGGCGGCGGTCGCGATCGCCGATGGCGACGCGCACTACGCGCGCCGTGCCGAGGGCGCTCGCGGCGGCACCGCCGATCCACGCGAGGCCGACCTCGCGATCCAGGCCTATCGTCGCGCGCTGGCCGCCTCTCCCGCCGATCTCGACGCGTTGTCCCGTCTGCTGCGGGCCCTTCACTTCCGCGGCGCGTTCTGCGGGGCGGACCTTCCGACACAGAAGAGGATCTTCGACGAGGGACGGCTCCTCGGCCAGGCCGCCGTGGACCGCCTGGAGAAGGGCGGGGAAGCGAGGTCGGCGGCGGAGCGCCTGGCCGCCTTGCGCGCCAAGCCCGGCGCGGCCGGCGCCTACTACTGGACGGCGGCGCATCTGGGACAGTGGGCGCTGACCCGCGGCACGTTCGCGGCCGCGCGTTCCGGTGTGGCCGGACGGCTGCGCAACCTCGCGGAGACGGTGATCGCGCTCGATCCCGCGTTCGAGGAAGGTGGCGGCGACCGGGTGCTGGGACGCCTGCACCACCAGGCTCCGCGCATTCCCCTGATCACGGGTTGGGTGTCGAAGACGAAGGCGATCGACCACCTGCGCAAGTCCTACGCGCTGGGGCCGACCAACCCCGTCACCTGGTTCTTCCTCGGCGACGCCATGCTGGACGGCGATGCGAGCCTCGCCGAAGAGGGGCGCGGCTTCCTGCGCAAATGTATCGACACCCCGCCGCGCGCGGACTATGTCGTCGAGAGCGCCTACTATGCCGATCTGGCCCGGGCGCGCCTGACGGCCTCGCGCTGAGGGGGCGCTATTCCGGAGGAGGAGTGATCGGCAGCGGCCCGGCACGCTCCGACCATCCGCGCACCGCCGTCGTGGCCAGGATGACGGCGCCGCCGGCCAGGGCCCAGGTCCCCGGCTTCTCGCCGTGGAACAGCCAGGCCCAGACGGGGCTGAGCACCGGCTCCACGAACATCAGCAGCGACGCTTCCAGGGCCGCGACGTGCCGCAGCGCGGACAGCAGGAGCGCGTAGGCGACGCCGATCTGGAACACGCCGAGGTAGACGACCAGCGTCCAATCCAGCGGCCGCGCGGGCGCGACGGGGAGGGCCATCGGGAGCGTGGCCACGAACGCGAACAGGCTTCCGAGCACCACCGCCGCCGGCGCCGCGGGCCAGCCATCGCAGTCCGACCATCATGATGGCGCTCGTGCACCCGCTCACCGCGGCCAGCACGTTGCCCAGCGCGGGATTGGGAGCCGTCGGGCCCGCATCGGGCGCACCGAGCAGGACCAGGACCAGGCCAACCGCCAGCGCGGCCAGCGCGCCGAGATCGCGACGGGGAACATGTTCCTTCAGGAGCAGGGGCTGCAGGAGGACGATGTAGAGGGGAGAGGTCGCCTCCAGGAAGATCGTGCTGGCCGCGGTGGTGAGCTTGTTGGCCTGCACGAACAGCACCACCGTGACGGCGTAGGCGACACCGACCAGCGCCGCCCGCGCGGAGAAGCCGCGCCGGGCGGCGGGGACGAGGCACAGGACGGCGAGGGCGGCCACTCCCGCCCGGAAGCTGGCCACCTGCCAGCTCGTGAGCGCGCAGGCCTTGATGGCCGCGCCCGCGGTGGAGAACAGGGCCGCGCCCGCCACGAGCTCGAGGCGGTTGCGGAGCGACGGCCTCAACCCTTACTTGCCGGTGGCCGGCGAGGTCTCCGGCATCAGCGTCACCTGCGTGTAGCGGCGGGCCGGGAAGTAGCGGCGGAAGGCGGCCTGGAGCCAGTCGGACGTGATGGCGTCGATCTCCTGCCGGCGCCGGCGCAGCAGGACGGGATCGCGGCCGAGCACGTGCATGCGCCGCAGCGCGGCCAGCCAGTAGCCGTTCTGGCGCTCCGCCACCTCGAGCTCGCGCCGCTCGATCTCCTGTTCCTTGCTGAGGTCCTCCGGTCCGAAGCCCGCCGACTGCAGGCGGTCGATCTCGTCGAACACGGCGGAGGTCAGCTTGGCCGCGTTCTCGGGGGAGGACCCGAACGAGATCGTCATCGTCCCATACCCGCGCACGGGCTGGATGTCCGAGTAGTTGACGGAGACGCCGTAGGTGCCGGACATCTCCTCCCGGAGGAGGCCGCGCAGCCGGTTGCGCAGCACACCCGCCGCGGTCAAGGCCTGCTGCCGATCCGTCTCGTTGTTCCCGGCGTCGGCGAAGAAGGTGAGCGTGGTCGTGCTGCGGGGCTCGCGTCCCTTGCGCACTTCCGTCTTCTTGACCGTCTCCGGGAACTTCACCCCGCGGTCTTCGAAGCGGGAGGCCGCTTTGCCCGTCGAGGGAAGGGCGCCGAGATAGCGGGCCAGGAGCGGCGTGATGGTCTCCACGTCGAAGCTGCCGACGAAGACGAAGGTGAGATCGGCGGCGTTGGCAAAGCGCTCGCGGTAGAAGCGCAGGCTCTCGTCCCGTTTCAGGCCGGGGACATCCTCCGGCTTGATGGGGCGGTACAGGTAATGGCCGGCGGTGTTGATCTCGACGATCGCGTCCCCGTAGACCGAGCCCGGGTCGCTGGCGCGATGCGCGATGGCCGTCTCCAGCCGGTGGCGCAGGACCTCGAAGC
>DASTLK010000659.1:0-13567 GCA_035715025.1 Vicinamibacteria bacterium | reverse complement strand
TGCCTCGTCGGCCCGAGCCGAGAGCATGCCTCGTCGGCACGAGCCGAGGACTACGGTCGCGGCTTGGCTGTCACCTTGCGGGGCTTGCCGCTGGCGCTCCGCGACGCGCTCTTGCCATGCCGCGCCGCCTGCGGGCCGCGCGGCTCTTCGAGCCGGCCGTGGCTCACCGCGTTTCGCTCCGCGCGGGCCGGCCGCGCGTGGCCGCCTCGGGCGCGCTCCTCGAGCACGCCCTTGATGAGCAGGGGCCACACCGTCGTCGCGTCCGCGTAGACCTCGGCGAAGCGGCCGCCCTCCGACTCGGGCACGAACTTACCCCACGACACGCCTTCCGAATACGTGCAGCCGGACAGCCCGCCCCAGTGCGTCGGCTCCGGGCAGATGCGCACCGCGTACTGGTAGCGCGGCGGGCGCAGGTCGATGCCGAGCCGGTGGTCCATGATGTCGATGTAGGGCCCGACCTCCTGGGCCCAGTTCCGCGGCACGCCCCCGCCGATGGTGAAGATGCCCAGCCGCTTCGCGCCCAGGGCGAAGCGGGCGAAGCTGTTGAGGTCGAGGTAGGGGTTGTACTGGGGGATGGCGGTGAAGAGATCCATCGGGACCTTCGTTCCCGCCGCCTGCGCACGCTTCATCGACCAGGTCGAGACGTCGAGGCCCAGCTCGGAGTCGGTGAAGGCCGGCACGTAGACGGGCACGCCCTTCTCGTACGCGCTGCGCAGCACGCCCGATCCCCGCTCGTCCTCGGAGAGGACCTTCCCCAGGGCGCGGCACACGACCTCGCTCGAGAGCACCTGCTCGCCCAGAGTGTCGAGGGCGCGCCTCGAGAATTCCTCGACGTAGTTGAGGTTGGCCTCCATCTCCAGGGTGTCGTACACGCGGTTGTAGCCCTTCTCGAACAGCTCCTCGTCCGACATCCTCGGGTCGTGGCGGTAGTGGACGAGCCCCACCGCCTCGGACAGGCCGTGCGCCATCAGCGCGCCCGTGGACACGATGGCCTGCACCATGCCTTCGTCGATCATCTTGGAGATGACCTTGCCCATCTTGGCGATGGTCATGGCGCCGGAGAGGGTCATCACGACCTTGCAGTCCTCGTCCTCGACCATGGCCAGCATCACTTCGAAGGCCTCGCCGAGGCTGCGGCCGCTGAAGGCGGTGCGCGACATGCCGCGGAGGAGGTCGGCGAAGGACGTCACCCGATCGAGGTCGAGACTCTCGAGCGCGACCAGGCCGTCGTGGCGACCGTCGTGGAATTCGCGGGAGTCGGTCATGGCAGTGGTGATCGTATCTCAGCGCGGCGTGGCGTGGACTGGTGATGCGCCCGCTTCGCAGATCGAGATGGCGAGTCCGCCGTGCATCCAGACCGGTCATCCGTCCTGGGACGGATAGGTGTCGGGCGCATGACCGCCGACCTGGCCAAAGGCCAGCTCCGCCTCATATTGATTGTGGCGTCGGCACCGGAGGGAGATGTTCTCGGCCGTGGCCGGGCCGCCGTGGGCGTAGGGACGGACGTGATGGAATTCCAGGAACGCGCGTTCCGTGCAACGGCGCCCATCCGGGGCGACGAACGCACATCTCTGGACCCGAGAATAAATTGGTCGCGGGGCGCGCGCCTTCGCTCGTGCGCGCAAACCGCACACGCGCGGGTCACTGCGCGCTGCCACTACAATGCCCGCATGCGCATCGCCGAGCTGCGATCCCGTCTCGACGACCTCTACGCGCACTACGACCATCGCTTCGTCGATCCCGACCCGCTGCAGTACGTCCGCCAGCAGACGAGCGATGCGGACCGTGAGGTGGTCGGCCTGATCGCCTCCGCCCTGGCCTACGGCAACGTCAAGCAGATCAAGCGCAGCATCGCGCGCGTGATCGAGATGCTCGGCGAACGTCCCGCGGAGACGATCGACCGTCTCCGCCCGGCCGAAGCAAAGGCTGCCCTCCGCGGCTTCAAGCACCGCTTCAACGACGGACGCGACGTCGCCTGCCTGCTCTTCTTCCTGAAGCAGATGCGCGCGCAGGCGGGATCGGTCGAGTCCTTCTTCCTGCGCGGCCACGCCCCGGACTCGCCGGAGATCGCGGAGGCGCTCACCTCGTTCTCCGAGCGGACGCTGGCCCTCGATCACGGCGGCCTTTACCCAGGGCGCCGGCTGCCCTCCTCCGCGGGAGTGCGATTCTTCTTTCCCTCCCCGCGCGACGGCAGCGCCTGCAAGCGACTCAACCTCTACCTGCGCTGGATGGTGCGGCGCGAAGGCGTCGACCTCGGCGTGTGGAAGGGCGTCGATCCCGCCCGCCTCGTGATCCCGCTCGACGCGCACATCTACACGATCGCGCGCCGCGTCGGCCTCACCCGGTATCGTTCGCCGGGTTGGCCCATGGCCCTCGACATCACGCGCCGCCTGCGCCGCCTCGACCCGCGCGACCCCGTCAAGTACGACTTCGCGTTCCACCGCATGGGCCTGTGGAAGCGCGAAGCGGAGATCGCGTCACTGCGCCGGCGCTAGCGCGCAACGCGCGCGTGTCACGACCACACGATCTCCAATCTCTTGGACTGGGCCGCATGCTAGTCTCGCGTCCAGGTCCCCCCTCGCGCGAAGGAGCTCCAGAGATGATCCCGATGACTCGACTGCGGCCGACCCTGGCCGCGCTCGCGGCGGTGGCCATGGCGACGGCGGTCGCGGCCCAGGACACGGCCTCCGCGACCAAGCGGCCCCTCACCGCCCTGCCCTACACGCCCAGCCTCGACGCGACGGCCATGGATCGCACGATCGATCCGTGCGTGGACTTCTTCAAGTACTCCTGCGGCGGCTGGAACAAGAAGAACCCGATCCCGGCCGATCAGGCGCGCTGGGACGTGTACGGCAAGCTCACCGACGACAACGCGCAGTATCTCTGGGGCCTGCTCGAGGAAGCGGCGAAGCCCGCGCCCGGCCGCGACGCCGCCACCCAGAAGATCGGCGACTATTTCTCCTCGTGCATGGATGAGCCCGCGATCGAGAAGGCGGGCGCCGCGCCCTTGAGGAGCGACCTCGCCGCCATCGACGCGCTGGCCGCGAAGGGCGCCCTGGCCTCCCTCCTCGGCCGCCTCCATCTCGCGATGGACACCTCGGGGATGCTCTTCGGCTTCGCATCCGAGCAGGACTTCAAGAACGCCTCCCAGGTGATCGGCTTCGCGACCGCGGGCGGCCTCGGCCTGCCCGACCGCGACTACTACACGAAGGACGACGCGAAGTCGCAGGAGACCCGCCAGCGCTACGTCGAGCACGTTGCGAAGATCCTGAAGCTGCTCGGCGAGGCGGAGGCGGCGGCGAAGAAGGACGCGGACACCGTGATGCGGATCGAGACGGGCCTGGCCCGGGCCTCGCTCACCCGCGTCGACCGGCGCGATCCCTACAAGATCTACCACCGCATGCATCGCGCCGAGATGCAGGCGCTGACGCCGTCCTTCCGCTGGGACGACTACCTGCGCGCCATCGGCCAGCCCGCGCTCGACGACGTCAACGTGACGGAGCCCGAGTTCTACAAGCAGGTCGAGAAGACGCTCGCGGGCGAGAGCCTGGACGACCTCAAGACCTACCTCCGCTGGCAGCTCGCCCACAACCGCGCGCGCTACCTCTCCTCGCCGTTCGTGAACGAGAGCTTCGACTTCTTCAGCGCCTACCTCCGCGGGGTGAAGGAGCAGCAGCCGCGCTGGAAGCGCTGTGTGAGCTGGGTGGACCGGGACCTGGGGGAGGCGCTGGGGCAGGTCTTCGTGCGCAAGGCGTTCCCGCCCGACCGCAAGGCCTCGACGGTCGAGATGGTGCGGCAGATCGAAGCCGCGATGGAGCAGCGGATCAAGGACCTTCCCTGGATGGGCGCCGCCACCAAGGAGCAGGCCCTGGCCAAGCTGCACGGGATGGCGAACAAGATCGGCTATCCCGACAAGTGGCGCGACTATACGGCCCTGGAGGTCCGCCGCGGCGACTTCGTGGGCGACGTCGACCGGGCCGTGCGCTTCGAATCGCGGCGGCAGCTCGACAAGATCGGCAAGCCCGTGGACAAGGGCGAGTGGGGGATGACGCCGCCCACCGTGAACGCGTATTACAACGCGCTGATGAACGACATGAACTTCCCGGCCGGAGTGCTCCTCCCGCCGCTCTACGACCCGACCATCGACGCCGCGCCCAACTACGGCAACACGGGAACGACGATCGGGCACGAGCTCACGCACGGCTTCGACGACGAGGGGCGCCAGTTCGATGCCCAGGGCAACCTGCGCGACTGGTGGACGCCGCAGGACGCGGCCGAGTTCGAGAAGCGGGCGGGTTGCGTCGCCGACCAGTACGCGCAGTACACCGTCATCGACGAGATCAAGCTCAACAGCAAGCTCACGCTGGGGGAGGACGTCGCCGACCTCGGGGGCACCATCCTCGCCCTGCAGGCCTGGCGCAAGGGCACTGCCAACCAGCGCCTGGCTCCCGTCGAAGGCCTCACCCCGGACCAGCGGTTCTTCGTCGGATTCGCCCAGTGGGCCTGCGGCGACGAGCGGCCGGAGAGCAAGCGCGTCAACGCCATCACCAATCCGCACTCGCCGCTGGAGTACCGCATCAACGGGGTGGTGGTGAACATCCCCGAGTTCGCGACCGCGTTCTCCTGCAAGCCCGGCCAGCCCATGGTCAAGGACGCGGACAAGGTCTGCCGCGTCTGGTGATGACGCCTTGGATCGCGCCGCGCCGGGAGGCCTGACGGACGTCGTACCGCGTCACGTCTTCGTCGCCGGCGGCACCGGCTACCTCGGCCGCCGCCTGATCCCGCGGCTGCTCGCGCGGGGACACCGCGTCCGGGCGCTGGCGCGGCCGGGCTCGGAGGACCGGCTGCCGAGCGGGTGCGACGTCGTGAAGGGCAATGCGCTCGAGGCCACGACCTTCGCATCCTCCGTCGCCCCCGCCGACACGTTCGTCCAGCTCGTGGGCACGCCGCACCCCAGCCCGGCCAAGGCGAAGGAGTTCGTGGCCGTGGATCTCGCGTCCATCCGCGCCTCCACCGCCGCGGCCGCGAGCGCGGGCATCGGCCACTTCGTGTACGTGAGCGTCGCCCACCCCGCGCCGGTGATGAAGGCCTACATCGCGGTGCGCGCGGAAGGGGAAGCCCTCCTGGCCGCGACCGGCTTGCGCGCGACGATCCTGCGCCCGTGGTACGTGCTCGGGCCCGGCCATCGCTGGGCGTACGCGCTGGCGCCGCTGTATTGGATGGCGGAGCGGGTCCCTTCGACGCGGGAGACGGCGCGGCGGCTGGGCCTGGTCAGGCTGGGGCAGATGGTGGCGGCGCTCGTCCACGCGGTCGAGCATCCGCCCGAGGCCACCCGGATCGTGGGCGTGCCCGAGATCCGCCGCGGTCAGTGGTGAGTCGGCTTCAGATCCCCGGAGCCAGCAGCACCACGGAGTAGCCCACGGCCGCCCGCGCGCCCGGGTTGCGATACGAATGGCGCTGATCGCCGCGGAACACCACCACGTCACCCGGCGACAGGCGCGACTCCTCGCCCCCCACCGCCAGCCGGATCTCGCCGGACTCGCAGGTGAGGTATTCGCGCGTGCCCGGCATGTGGGGCACGCCGGGGATGCGGCCCCCGGCCGGGATCTCCATGCGATCGATCACCACGCCCGGGATGGGATCGGGGAGCAGCTTGCGGATGACGCCGTCCCCCTGCTTGTGGGTCTCCAGGGCCTGGCGCGGATAGTGCCGCGAGGTCGCGCGCGGCGCCGAGGTCAGCTCCTCCAGCGGCACCTGCAGGGCGAGCGCGACCTTGTGCAGCACGGAGAGGGTGGGATTCGCGCTGCCGGACTCGAGGTGGCCCCAGGTGGCGCGCGGCACCGCGGAGAGCTTCGCCATCTGCTCCTGGGTCAAGCCCCGCGACTCCCGGAGCTGACGGATGTTGGCGGCCAGGCGGACGGCCAGGGGATCGCTCATTCCCAGAGGATAGCGGTCTGCCAATGCATTGGCAATTTTGTTCAGATACTGGAGGGGCGGCAGTACTCTCCTGGTGAGGAGGACGGAATGCAGATCGAGGGACGTTCGGCGCTCATCACCGGGGGCAGCCGGGGCCTGGGGGCGGCGCTGGGACGCGCGCTGGCGCGGGAGGGCGTGCGGGTGGTGCTGGTGGCGCGAGGAGCGGAGGAGCTGGCGCGCGTGGTGGGCGGGATCCGGGCCGAGGGGGGCGACGCCCATGGCTTCGCCGCCGACGTGGGCGCGAAGGAGGACGTCCATCGCATTGCGGGCGCGGCCTCCGCCCTGGCCGGCCCCATCGACCTGCTCGTCCACAACGCGAGCACGCTGGGACCGACGCCCCTCCGTCTCCTGCTCGACACGGAGTGCGAGGACCTCGGCCAGGTCCTCGACGTCAACCTGCTCGGGCCCTTCCGCCTCACGCGCGCCCTCGCGGGCGGGATGGTCCTGCGCGGCCGCGGCCTCGTCCTGCAGGTGACGTCGGACGCGTCCGTGAACGGCTATCCGACCTGGGGCGCCTACGGTGTCTCCAAGGCGGCCCTCGATCACCTCGGCCGCGTCTGGGCCGCGGAGCTGGAAGGGACGGGCGTGCGCGTGCTGACCGTCGATCCGGGCGAGATGCGCACGGCCATGCACGCGGCCGCGATGCCGGATGCGGATCCGGCCACGCTCGCGGATCCCGCGGTCGTGGCGCGCCGGCTGGTGGCGATCATCCGCGCCGCGGAGGCGATCCCGACGGGCACCCGCCTGGAGGCCTCGAACTGGACACCACCGCGCTGGCAGCCGATGGCGGTGGGCGCGGCCTTTCCGACGGGGCGCGGGTGAAGACGGCGGCCTGGCCGCGAGAGGAAGCGGAGGCGGAGCGAATGCTCGTCGTCGATCCGGCCGCGGGAGCGATGGCGGACTTCGCGGTGCGCGACCTGCCCTCGCGCTTGCGGGCGGGCGACCTCCTGGTCGTGAACGACGCGGCGACCCTCCCTGCGAGCCTTGAGGGGCACGACACGGAGGGCGCGCCTGTCGAGGTGCGTCTGGTGGGCCCGGCCGAAGAGGGGACGTGGACGGCGGCCGTGCTGGGCGCGGGCAACTGGCGCTGGCGGACGGAGGACCGGCCCGCGCCGCCACTGCTGCCGGCGGGGTCGACGCTCGCGTTCGGTTCGCTCGACGACGGCGCCCCCGCGCTGCGCGCGACCGTCGTCGCCGTCTCCGCCGTCTCGCCGCGCCTGGTCCGCCTCGCCTTCGACCGTCAAGGGGACGAACTCTGGTCCGCGGTGTATCGCCGCGGGAAACCCGTCCAGTACTCGTACGTGCGTGCGCCGCTGGCCCTCTGGCACGTGCAGACCGCCTATGCCTCGCGGCCCTGGGCCGCGGAGGCGCCTTCCGCGGGCCGGCCGCTGACCTGGCGCGTGCTGCTCGAGGCGCGGCGGCGCGGCATCGCCCTGGCCGCGGTCACGCACGCAGCCGGCCTCTCCTCGACGGGCGAGCCCGCGCTGGACGCGGCGCTCCCGCTGCCCGAGCGCTTCGACGTTCCCGCGGAGACCGTCGCCGCGGTGACGCGAGCGCGGGCCGCGCGAGGCCGCGTGGTCGCGGTCGGCACCACGGTGGTCCGCGCGCTGGAGGGGTCCGCGGACGCGGGCGGAGGCCATTTGCGCGCCGGCGAGGGACGCACGAGCCTGCGCGTCGATCGGCATTTCCAGCCGCGCGTGGTCGACGGCGTGCTGACGGGCGTGCACCAGCCCGGGGAGAGCCACTTCGACCTGCTCCAGGCCTTTGCCCCGGAGCCGCTCCTGCGCCGTGCCCTCGCTCACGCCGAGCACGAGGGCTACCTCGCCCACGAGTTCGGGGACTCCTGCCTCATCCTGCCGCGCTCGCTATAATCCGCAGCGGTTGCTCCGCCGGTGCGCCGTACTCGCGCTCGCCGCTTGCACGCTCGCCTGCCGTGGCGACGGTGGACCGGCCGTTCCCACCCCTTCGATTCCCGACGTGCCCGTGGCCCTCCGCCCCGCCGGCGGAGGCAGCGTCGACAGCCAGACGCCGTCCCTCGTCGTCCTGAACGCGCGCGGCTTCGACGCCGGCCAGGCGACGTACGAGTTCGTGGTCCTCGACGCTTCGGGCACGCGCGTCGTGCAGGACATCAAGGACGTCGCCGCCGGCAGCGGGCAGACGGAGGGGGCGGTGCCGGCGCCCCTCGAGCGCGGCCGGACGTATCAGTGGAAGGCGATCGCGCATGCCGGCGATCGCCAGGCCGAATCCCGGCCCGCCGCTTTCGAGATCGCGGTCCCCTGCACGCCCGGCGATCCCTATGCCAAGGCGGTCGTCGACGTGTTCCTGTCCGAGTGCACACGGCGCACGAATCGCCGCGCGCTCCTCGACCCGCGCAGCGTCCTCGGCCCGCCCGACGCCCGGGGCACCAGTGACGAGACGTACTCCGGGATCCTGAGCCTCGGCGAGGACGGTTACGTGACCGTCGACATGGGCGTGTGCATCGCCGACCAGGACGGCCCCGACGTGCGCGTCTTCCAATACATCCAGTTCGAAGGGGTCGGCGTCTCTGTTTCCGGCAGCCCGGACGGCCCGTGGGTGGACCTCGGCACCCGGGCCTGCGGCGACGGCGGCACCGGCGACCGCTCGAACCACTGCGACTTCGATCTCGCCGGCACCGGCCTCAAGACGGCGCGTTACGTTCGCGTCTCGGACGGGGAGCGCTTCCCTTGCGAGAGGGCGGGCACGCGCAGCGAGGGCGCCGACATCGATGCCGTCCAGGCGCTCCATGTCCGCAACTGACGAGGGTCAGTCCTCGCGAGCGAACAGACGGAGCTCCGGCCCCTCGGCGGTGAAGCGCGCGACGCGCTCGAAGCGGAAGGCGAGCCTGGCCAGGAGGCGGATCGACGGTTCGTTGTCCAGGGACGTGAGGGCCACGATCCGGCGCAGGCCGAGCCCCTCGTGCGCGTGGGCGAGGACCGCGGAGGCGGCCTCCAAGGCGTACCCCTCTCTCCAGAACCGCGGCTGCAGCGCGAAGCCGAGATCGACGTCCTCCAGCCATTCCCGCTTGAGGAGGCCGCAGATCCCGATGGGCTCGCCGCCCTCCTTCCGCTCCACCAGATACAGGCCGAATCCGAAGCGCTCGTAGCTCGCCTGCGGGCCGTCCTGGATGTACCGGCGCGCATCGTCCTCGGTGCGCACACCTTTGTCGCCGATGTGGAGAAGGAACGAGGGCTCGTTCAGGAGATCTAGGATGAACCCGGCGTCGCTGAGGCCGATCCGGCGAAGGGTGAGACGCTCGGTCTCGAGGACAAGCAGCATAAACTACCCGGTCATGAGCCAGAGCGTCCCGCCCGCGGGCGAAGCGCCGGACGTCGTGCAGATCATGAAGGAGATCCGCGAGTCCATCCAGCGCAAGCGCGCCCAGGGCGTCTACACGGACGAGGAAGTCGAGTCCCTGACCAGCCTGCGCCTGCGCGCCTACGGCGAGGAAGCGCGCATCGACGGCAAGCTCCTGGAGCGGCTCCTCGGCCCGACCCACGACTGGAACATCGCCACCGACTACCTGATCCGCACCCAGCGCACCGGCCCCTCCGCCCGCGCGCTCCTCCTGGCCAAGAAGCTCGTCCGCCCCTTCGTGCGCCTCTACACCGACCACCTGCTCAACCGCCAGGCGCAGATCAACCTGTACCTCGCGCACCTCCTGCACAACAACGTGCGCGAAACGGCCCGCCTGCAGGTGGAGCTGCAGGCGCTGCGGCACCGCCTCCGGGTGCTCGAGGGTGGGAAGCCGCCGGAGTGAAAATCGGCCTCGTCGTCCAGCGCTACGGCGAGGAGGTGATCGGGGGAGCGGAGCTGCACGCCCGCTGGATCGCCCAGCGCCTGGCCGAGCGTCACCAGGTGGAGGTGCTCACCACCTGCGCGGTGGACTACCTCTCCTGGGAGAACAAGTACGAGCCAGGGCTGGCCACGGTCGGCGGGCTGCCCGTGCGCCGGTTCGAGGTGTCGCGCCGGCGCACGGCCGAGGGTTTCGACGAGCTGAGCTCGAAGGTCCACTTCTTCGAGCACACGGACGACGAGGAACGGTGTTGGATCGAGGAGCACGGCCCGGTCACCCCCGGGCTCATCGAGCACCTGCGCGCGCATCACGGCGGCTACGACGCCCTCATCTTCTTTTCGTACCGGTACTGGACGACCTATCACGGCCTGCAGGTCGCGCCCGCGAAGAGCATCCTGGTCCCCACCGCCGAGGACGACGGCGCGGTGCGGCTGCGCGTGTTCAAGCCCTTCTTCCGCCGGCCCGGCGCCTTCGCCTTCAATTCCGTCGAGGAGAAGGAGCTGCTGCTCAAGATGACGGGCGCGGACGCGCTGCCCGGCGAGGTCGTCGGCGTCGGCATCGAGGACTCCACGGTCGTGTCCGCGGACGAGATCCGCCGCCGGCTCGACGTCCTCGGCGACTACATCGTGTACGTGGGCCGCATCGAGCGCGAGAAGGGCTGCTCGCGCCTCTTCGAGGACTTCCTCCGCCACGTGCAGGAACGGGCGCCGCATCTGAGCCTCGTGCTGGTGGGGAAGGCGTTGCTGCCCATCCCCGTGCACACGAACGTGACTCATCTCGGGATCCTGTCCGACGCGGAGAAGCTCTCCGTGATCGGCGCCAGCCGCCTGCTCGTCCATCCGAGCGCGTTCGAGAGCCTCTCCATGGCCCTGCTCGAGGCCTGGAAGATGGAGCGGCCGGCGCTCGTCAACGGCCGCTGCGCGGTGATGCGCGGCCAGGTCCAGCGCGCCCGCGGCGGCCTCTACTACTCGTCCTACGAGGAGTTCGCGGAGACGCTGGGCTGGCTGCTCTCCCATCCCCGCGAGGCGGACGCCCTGGGCCGGGCCGGACGGGCGTACTACGAAACGAACTACGCCTGGCCCGTGATCATGGCCAAGTACGAGCGCCTCCTCGCCTCCGTCCATGGCCGCTGACGCGGAGCCGCGACTGCGCCTCTGCTTCGTCATCCAGCGCTTCGGCGTCGAGGTGGCGGGCGGCTCCGAGCTGCACTGCCGCTGGCTGGCCGGCCGCCTGGCCCGGCGGCACGACGTGAGCGTGGTGACGACGTGCGCGCTCGACTACCTCGAATGGCGCAACCATTACCCGCCGGGCGCGGGCCGCGTCGACGACCTCGCGGTCACGCGGCATCTGGTCAAGCGGCCGCGAGACGAGCATCGGTTCGCGCTCATCTCGGACCTCGTGTTCCACGACGAGCATTCGCTCGACGACGAGCGGCAGTGGGTCGTCGAGAACGGCCCGGAGTGCCCCGAGCTCGTCCGGTCGCTGCGCGGCCTCGCCGGCGTCGACCTGTTCGTCTTCTACTCGTACCGCTACTACCAGAGCTTCTTCGGCCTGCCCACCGTGCGCGATCGCGCGGTGCTGGTCCCGACCGCGGAAGAGGACGCGGCCATCGAGCTGCCCGTCTTCGGCGACCTGTTCCGGAGCCCGCGCGGGATCGTCTACCTCACCCCCGAGGAGCGCAGCCTCGTGCAGGGCGTGAGCGGCAATTCCGCCGTGCCTTCGGTGGTGGTGGGCAGCGGGATCAACATCCCCGGCCGGCACGGCGAGGTCGACCTGCGCGCCCGCTTCGGGCTCGCGGGCCGGTACGTGCTCTACGTCGGCCGCATCGATCGCAACAAGGGTGCGGACCGGCTCTTCACCCACTGGCAGCGGCTGGCCGAGGAATGGCCGGACCTGCCGCCGCTGGTGCTCGTCGGCCGTCCCGCCCTCGCCATTCCGGACCATCCGAAGATCCGCCACCTCGGCTTCGTCTCGGAGGAGGAGAAGTTCGCCCTCCTCGCCGCCTGCGACCTCCTCGTCCTGCCCAGTCCCTACGAGAGCCTGTCCGTGATCGTGCTGGAGGCCTGGGCCATGGGCCGCCCCGTCCTGGTCAACTCCGTGTGCAAGGTCCTCGAAGGGCAGTGCGTGCGCAGCGGGGGCGGCCTCTTCTACCGCGGGTACTCCGAGTTCGCGGAAGCGCTGCGACGGCTGCTGGCCAGCGCCGAGCTGCGGCAGAAGCTGGGCGAGGCGGGCCGGCGCTACGTGGCCGCGGAGTACGACTGGGACGTGGTGGAGCGGCGGACCGAGGACTTCCTGCGGAGCCTGGCCGGCTGAGGCCGCCACGACGTGATGACGCTTCAGGCCGCCGTGGAGACGCGCACCAGGGCCTCCCCGAAGGTGTCGCGCCTCCAGCGGCGCAGGCCCTCGACGGCATCGAGGTCCGCGGGCGCCCGCGGCGCGATTTCCGCCACGCGCTCGAGCAGGCGCTGGGGCAGGACCACGGAGACGTCCAGGGCCAGCTTCTTCGCCTCCGCTGTGCGCCAGGTGCGCAACGCGTCGATGCGGCGTCGGGTCGCCTCCGACACCACCGGGCGCGGCGGCGTGGCCACGCGAGGCAAGGCGTCCTCCGGCAGCGCCCACGCGCGCGTGACGGCGTCCAGGAGCGTCCCCGCCTCCCGCTGGACGCGCGGCGAGAGGCCTTTCAGGGCCCGCAGCTCCTCGAGGGTGGCGGGATGACGCTCGGCCAGGTCCAGCAGCGTCTCGGACGAGACGATCTTGAAGGCGGGCACGTCCGTGCGGTCGGCCATGGCCTCGCGCCACGCGAACACGGCCTGAAGGACGCCCTGCTGCCGACGGGACAATCGACGGGCGCCCTTGATCTTCTGCCAGGCGTCGGCGTCGCGTCCGCGCCGCGCGGGCTCGAGCGCGGCCACCGCGGCGCACTCCTCGCGCACCCATTCCAGCCGTCCGACCTCGCCCAGCGCGGCCACCAGGCGGTCGTGGAGCGGGATGAGATGCGCGACGTCGGCCAGCGCGTACGCCTCCTGGGTCTCCGTGAGCGGGCGCCGGGACCAATCGTCCTTCTGGCTGTCCTTGACGAGGGCGATGCCGAACTCCGTGCGCAGGAGGGCCTGCAGCCCGATCTCCGGCCGGCCGAGGACGCGGGACGCGATCATGGTGTCGAAGACGCTCGCGAAGGTGAACGCGAAGTCGCGCTTGAGGGTGGTGACGTCGTAGTCCGCGCCGTGGAGCACCTTCACCACGCCCGGATCGGCGAGGAGGGGCGCCAGCGGGGACAGGTCGCGGGCGGCCAGGGGGTCGACCAGCCAGCCGCCCTCCTCCACCCCGATCTGCACGAGGCAGACCTTCTCGCGATGGTGGTGGAGGCTGTCCGATTCGGTGTCGAGGGCGATGGCGCGGCGGCCCGCGAGCGACCCGACCAGCTCTGCCAGCTCGCCCGTGGTGCGGATCCATCGGGCCACGGCCGCAGTATAGGTGACGTGGCGCGCACGCGCGCATGAAGGGCCGATGGCGGAGCGCAGCCGGCCTCACCCTGGCCCTGCCGGCCGGGGTCGCCGCGCTGCTGCTGGCCTCCTCGCCGCCGACGTATCCGTTGTGGGTGGCGCACTTCCTTTGCCTGGAGCTGAGCCTGGCCGCGGCGGCGGTGGCCGCGCTCGCGCTCCTCGTCACCGTGGGCGTGACCGGCCGCGTCGCGGCCGTCGCGCGTCTCGTCGCCGTGCCCGCCCTGATCGTGGCCCTGATGCCCGCGCTCGTCGTCGTCTCGCTCTATCGGGAGGA
>DASTLK010000658.1:0-1832 GCA_035715025.1 Vicinamibacteria bacterium | reverse complement strand
CGTGGTCAAGGACGGCCGCGTCGTGCTGGCCAAGGGCTACGGAGTGAAACGGCAGGGCGGACCCGCTGCGGTCGACGGCGACACGCTCTTCGCCATCGCCTCCAACACCAAGGCCTTCACGTCGGCCGCGCTGGGCCTCCTCGTCGAGGACGGCAAGCTCCAGTGGGACGATCCCGTGACCCGCCATCTCCCGTCGTTCCAGATGTACGACCCCTACGTTTCGCGCGAGATGACGATCCGCGACCTTCTCACCCACCGCAGCGGCCTGGGTCTCGGGGAGGGCGACCTGCTGTACTTCCCGCCCTCGACCTTCACGCGCAAGGAGATCGTCGAGAGGGTGCGCTTCCTGAGGCCCGCGACGAGCTTCCGTTCCGCCTACGCCTACGACAACATCCTCTACATCGTGGCCGGCGAGGTCGTGGCCGCGGTGAGCGGGAAGACCTGGGAGGCCTTCGTGCGCGAGCGCCTCCTCTCACCCCTCGGGATGAAGGACACCGTGCCCAACCCCTCGGCCCTGCCCGCGGGCGCCAATGCCGCCACTCCGCACGCGCGCGTGGAGGGGACCGTCCGAACGGTCGCTCCCGACGACGCGGACAACATCGCCGCCGCGGGCGGCATCCTTTCCAGCGCTCGCGACATGGCGCGCTGGGTGACGGCCCTGCTGGAAGCCGGCGCCTCCTCGGCGGCGCCGAGCCCCTTGACGACGCGCCTCGTCCAGGAGCTGTGGACCGCGCAGACGGTCATGCCCATCACGGAACCGGCGGCTCCGCTCTCCGCGCTCAAGGCACGCTTCCTGGCTTACGGGCTCGGGTTCAACCTCCGCGATTACCACGGGCGGAAGCTCGTCACGCACACGGGCGGCCTGTCCGGCATGGTGTCGCGAGTGGCGCTAGTGCCGGAAGAGCACCTCGGCGTCGTGGTGCTCACCAACCAGGAGTCCGATGGCGGACGAGATGCCATCGCCTACCGCGTGCTCGATGCCTTCCTGGGCGCACCGGCCACCGACTGGATCCCGGCCTTCAAGGAGGCGGAGCGCGTGGACGATGCGCACGCGCGGGCGGTCGAAGGCGAACACCGGGCCACGCGCGCGGCGACGACGCGTCCTTCGCTTCCGCTGAGCCGCTACGCGGGCCCCTACCGTGACGCGTGGTATGGAGACGCGACGATCCAGATGGAAGGCGATCACCTCGTGGTTCGGTTCAGCCGATCTCCGTCGCTCACCGCCGACCTGGAGCACTGGCACTACGACACCTTCGTCGCGCGATGGCGCGATCGCACCGTGCCCGACGCCTTCGTGACCTTTGCCCTGCGTCCGGATGGATCGATCGACCGGATCAGGATGGAGGCCTTCTCCCCCGCCGCCGATTTCAGCTACGACTACCAGGACCTGCTGCTCACGCCCGCGCGGGAGAAGTAGCGGATCGGGACCGGCATCATGCGGGCGCCGACGCTCCTCGGAGGCCTCACCCCCGACCGCTTTCTCCGGCGGCACTGGCAGAAGAAGCCGCTGCTCATCCGCGGGGCGCTGCCCGGCTTTCGCGACCCGATCACCCCCGCGCGACTGCTCGCCCTCGCCGCCCGCGCCGGCGTCGAGTCACGGCTCGTGCGCGAGCGCGGCGGCGCTCGGAAATGGGAGGTCACCGACGGCCCGCTTCCGCGTACGCTGACGAGCGCACTCGGAACGTCGCACTGGACGGTGCTCGTCCAGAACGTGGACGCGCACGTTCCGGCCGTGGCCGATCTGGTCGAACGCTTCGACTTCCTCCCCCGCTGGCGGGTCGACGACGTGATGATCAGCCTGGCCGCGCCCCGAGGCTCGGTGGGACCGCACG
>DASTLK010000657.1:0-2373 GCA_035715025.1 Vicinamibacteria bacterium | reverse complement strand
GGTGAAGGTCCCGTCGTGGTTGTTCCGGTAGAGGGTCAGCGTCTCCGCGAGGGGAGGGACCTTCAAGTAGTGCTTGACGAACTCCGCCACCGACGGCGGGAACGAGACCACGAACAGGTCGAGCCATCCGTCGTTGTCGTAGTCGAAGAACCAGGTCGTGAAGCTCGTGAGGGGCCGGAGCACGCCGAGCTTCGCCGCCACGTCCGTGAACGTCCCGTCTCCGTTGTTGTGGTAGAGGAAGTTCTCGCCGAACATGTTCGACACGTAGAGGTCGGGCCAGCCGTCGTTGTCGTAGTCGCCCCAGGTCGCGCCCTTGGTGAAGGCGGTCTTTCCCACCCCCGCCCGCGCGCTGACGTCCTCGAACGTCCCGTCGCCCCGGTTGCGGAAGAGCTGGCTGGGCGTGAGCTCGTGGCCCACGAAGAGGTCGAGCCATCCGTCGTTGTCGAAATCGGCCCAGGCCGCGCTGTGGGTGGCATGCTCGCCGCTCAGGAGGCCTGCTTCCCGCGTCACGTCGGTGAAGGTCCCATTGCCCTCGTTGCGGAGGAGGGAGTTGCGCATCGGCACTTCCCAGCCCCCGCGCATGACGTAGATGTCGAGCCGGCCGTCGTTGTTGTAGTCGGTCTGGACGATGTTCAGCCCTCCGAGCTGGCCCAGGATCCCCGCCGCTTCCGACACGTCCTGGAAGGTGCCGTCGCCCCGGCTACGGTAGAGCCGCAGCGGAGAGCAGCGATCCACGCTCGAGAAGACCACGTCGGGGAGACCGTCGCCGTCGAAGTCGTCCGCGATCGTGCCGCCCGCGACGTCCATGCGGCCGATTCCCGCCCGCGCCGAGACGTCGAGGAAACGCGGCATTTCGATCTCCGACTTGAAGAGGTCGGGCGAGAGGAGCTGCGCCCCGGGAACGTCCTGGGGATAGCGGCCGAGGACCATGTAGGCAAGATTCAGGAGCCAACGCACCTCGAGGTCCGTGGGGTCCCGGGCCAGGTAGGCCTCGAAGCTCTTGCGCGCGTCTTCGGCGCCCTGCGGCCGACGGTGGTGGCCACCCGGGCGTAGCGGGAACAGGCACCGGTCGCTGCTCGGGTTCATGAGGCAGTTGTCGATCTCGCCCCGCCGCATGTGGGCCACGCCGAGCGTTTCCTCGAGGGCGAGCAGCCGCGGGCGCAGGTCGGGATACTCCTCGACCTGGGCGGCCAGGAGGTCGCGGGCGGCCGCGAACTGGCGGGCCGCCGTATCCATGTCGCCATCGAACGAGGCGGCGACGCCGAGGAGACGGAGGAGGGCCGATCGCTTCTCGTCGCTGATCGGATCGCGCCACTCGCCGAGCTCGCGGAGCTCGATCTCCGTCTTGCCCCGGGCCAGGGCGACGACCTCTTGCCGTGCCGTGCACAGGCCGGCCAGGTCGGTGGGGTCGACGACGCGCGAGGCCCCGGCGATCTCGACGAGGCCGGAGGTGTCGACGACGGTCCGGTAGCGGGCGTTGATGTCGCGCGCGCGCGCCCAGTTGATGGCCTGGGCGCTCTCCGTCGGCGACGGCGGGGCCGCCCACCCCGCGAAGGCGGTGAGCGCGGCTGCGGCCACCAGGGCGGCGGGCACAGCCGCCACCCACCGCCATCTCGACCGCATGGGACGAGGCTAGCACGCTTGCCCGCACACGCCCGGATCCGGCGCGGCCGTGCGATGTGCGATTTGCCGGGCGGCTGGCGCTATCATTCCGGCGCCGGCGCCTGTCCGCGCCGCCGCGGGGTGGAACGATGGCGAACTCGTCGCGGTACCCGCACGACGGTGGAAACGTCACCATCCAGGACATCGCACGCGAGGCCGGCGTCTCGGTGAGCACGGTCTCGCGCGTCCTCAACAAGACGGTGCCCGTCGCCCGGGCCAAGCGGGCGGCCGTCCTGAGCGCGGTGGAGACGCTCGGCTATCACCCGAACGTCGTGGCCCAGGAGCTCGCGCGCGGGCACACGCTGGCCGTCGGCGTCCTTCCCCAGCGCATCTCGAACCCGTTCTACAGCCGGCTGCTGAAGGGCGTGGAGCAGGGGCTGCGGGGCACGCCGTATTACCCGCTCTTCGCCAGCGGCGAGCAGCCCGACGAGGAGGCGCAGGCCCTCGACATGCTGCTCCGGCACCGCGTGGAGGCGCTCATCCTCATCGGAGGAAACATCCCCGACGAGAAGCTGCTCGAGCTGTCGAAGCGCATGTCCATCGTGGCCATCGCCCGCCTCGTCCGCGGGCTCGAGCCGCGGTGCGTGCGCGTGGGCAACGAGGAGGGCGCCTACAAGGCCACCCGCCACCTCCTGGACATGGGCCATCGCCGCATCGCGCACATCACCGGGCTGCGCACGCACTCGGACGCGATCGCGCGGCGCGCCGGCT
>DASTLK010000656.1:0-3931 GCA_035715025.1 Vicinamibacteria bacterium | reverse complement strand
AGCAGCAACGCCGGAGAATTCCAGTTCGGCGTCCCCTCCGACGCCTTCGCCCGCCTCAACAACGCTTACGACCAGAACCGCGAGGTGATCGCCAAGGACAACCACTTCGCGAACCGCGACCAGTTCCTGCGCACGCTGCTGGACCATTCGCGGCGAATCGAACAGGCGGAGGCCGGCGAATCCGACGACTCCGACGACCGCCGCAGTCCCGCGCGCCGGCGCGAGCCGAGCTGGTGGCGCTTCTACGACGAGAGCGAGGACTGGGGATTCTCCCGGGACCGCGTGATCTTCCTGTCCAGCCCCATCCAGGACGCCGCCGGGGCCACGGTCGGAAACCTGAACCTCAAGCTCGTGAACCTCAAGGGCCCCGTTGGCGAGTCGAGGGAGGTCCCGGAGCGGATCATGATCGGCGGCGTGATTGCGATGTTCGCCTCCGTGATCTGGCTCTGGTTCCTGCTCCCGAGCTGGGTCTACATCGACGCCCAGCAGCGGCATGTCCCGCGGCCGCTCCTGTGGTCGCTGCTCACCCTCATCGGGAGCGTCTTCGCGCTGCTCGTGTATCTCGTGTCGCGGCCGACGGACAGCGGGGAGTTTCGGTGCCCGCAGTGCAGCAAGATGCTCAACGGCAGCAAGGCCGGATGTCCCTACTGCGGAGCGGACCTGTCCGCGGTGTTCTGCCCCCAGTGCCAGTACCCGATTAAGCCGGGCTGGAGCTTCTGTCCGAGCTGCCGCTCCGCGCTCACGAAGACGTCTGGAGGATTGGACGCGCCGGCGGAGCCGCCCGCGGCGCCCCCGAGCACCTGAGGCGCGCTAGCTCGCGCCGCCACCATCGCGTCGCGGCGATTTCACGCCCAGCTCGCCCGCCCGCTCGATGGCCCGGCTCGACCGTTCCATCTCGGCGGCCACGGCGGCGACGAGATGCCGCGCGGTGGCGATGGACTGCCTCGCCTGCGCGACCGCTTCTCCGTGCTCGGGTGCGTTGAGCGTCTGGAGCACGGTCCGGGTGGCGTCGGCGATGGCGGCCTCGATCGCGGCCCGGGCCGATTCGGAAGCCTGCGTCTGCTCGAACTGCGAGCGCACGGCGCCCAGCTCGCGAATCAAGGTGTCGACTTCGGCCCATTCGGACGGCATCGGCGCTTCCTCGTGCGGGGCGACGTTACACCCGAAGATCGATCAATACAAAGGATGATTGTCGAATCAATATTGATCATTGCGGCCCGACGTCGCATATTACCCGCATGACTCCCATGGCGGACGAGGCCGAACGCAGGACGGGCGGACTGGAGGGGGTCGAGGTCGCGGACACCGCGCTCAGCCACGTCGACGGCGCGCGTGGCCGGCTGATCGTGGCCGGCCACGAGCTGGAGGACCTGGCCGGCCGCGTGTCGTTCGAAGAGGTTTGCGGGCTGCTCTGGAGCGGGACCCTTCCCGACCCGGCCGAGGGCGAGCGTTTGCGACGGGCCATGGCGGAGGGGCGCGCGTCCGCCTTCGCGGATCTGCCCCGGCTGGGCGACGCCCTGGGCGCCGCGGACGCGATGGACGCCCTGCGTGCCGCCGTCGCCCACCTTCGTCCCCGGGGCCACGAGCCCTTCGCCGAGGTCACGGCCGCGATGGCCGTGTTCGCGGCCGCCTGGGCGCGCCTGCGCACGGGCCGGCCGCCCCTGCCGCCGGACCCGCGTCTCGGCCACGCCGCCGACTATCTCCGGATGATGAGCGGCGAAGCGCCACCTTCCGCCGCGCGCGCGCTGGACACGTACCTCGTCACCGTGGCCGACCACGGCCTGAACGCCTCGACGTTCGTGGCGCGCGTGGTGGCCTCCACGGGCTCGGACCTCGTGTCCTCGGTGGTGGCGGGTCTGGGCGCGCTCAAGGGACCGCTGCATGGCGGAGCACCCGGACCGGTGCTGGACATGATCGACGCCATCGGGAGCGCGGAAAGCGCGCGGCCCTGGCTCGAAGCGGAGCTCGCGGCCGGGCGCCGCATCATGGGCATGGGTCATCGCGTGTATCGCGTCCGCGACCCCAGGGCCGCCGTCCTGGAGAAGGCAGTCGAGCGGTTGGAGGAGGATGGCTCCGCGCCCGGCCGGCTGGCGCGGGGCCGAGCGGTGGAGGGCGAAGCGGAGCGGCTGCTCGCGGAGCGGCATCCCGGCCGCGCGCTCCGCGCCAACGTGGAGTTCTACACCGCCCTCCTCCTCGACGCGGTGGGCGTCACCCGCGAGCTGTTCACGGCGACCTTCGCGGTCGGGCGCACCGCGGGATGGTGCGCCCACGTGCGGGAGCAGCGGCTCACCGGCCGCCTGATCCGGCCGTCGGCGCGATACGTGGGACCGGTCCCTCCCGGCCCTGGTCGCTGAGGGCGCCGAGACTCGCGCGGATCAGGCGTGGACGCCCGGCGCCTCGTGACCGGTGCGCTCCACGTACTCGACGTAGGAGCCGGGATACAGATGGGGCTCGGGATCCGTGCCCGTCTCGCCCCCCAGCTCGAGGACGCGGTTGCTCAGGCCGCGCAGGAACGTGCGGTCGTGGGACACGAACAGCATGGTGCCCTCGAAATCGCGGAGGGCCTGTACGAGCATCTCCTTGGTGGCCAGGTCGAGGTGGTTGGTGGGCTCGTCGAGCACGAGGAAATTCGGCGGCTCCAGGAGCATCCGCGCCATGACCAGCCGCGACTTCTCGCCTCCGGAGAGCGCGCGCACCTTCTTCTCCACCTCGTCGCCGGAGAACTGGAATGCTCCGAGCAGGCTGCGCAGGGTGCCCACGCTCTCGCGGGGAAAGTCCTGCTCGATCTGCTCCCAGACTGTGCGATCGGGATCGAGGAGGTCGAGCGACTGCTGCGCGAAGTAGCCGAGCTTCAGGCTCGCCCCGAGGCGCACCGTCCCCGCGTCCGGCGCGAGGACCCCCGCCACCATCCGCAGCAGGGTCGTCTTGCCCGCCCCGTTCTTCCCCATCACGCACCACCGCTCGCCGCGGCGGATGGTGAAGCTCAGGGAGTCGTGCACCACGCGCCGGCCGTAGGCCTTGGTCACGCCGTCGAGGGTGGCCACCTCTTCCCCGGAGCGCGGCGGCCGGCGGAAGTCGAAGCGGACGACCTGGCGCTTCTTGGGCAGCTCGATCTTCTCGATCTTGTCCAGGGCCTTGATGCGGCTCTGGACCTGGGCCGCCTTGGCCGCGTGGGCGGAGAAGCGCTCGATGAAGCGCTGCTCCTTGGCCAGCATGGCCTGCTGCCGCGCGTAGGCCGCTTCGCGGTTCGTCTCCCGGACCTGCCGCTCCCGCTCGTAGAAGTCGTAGTCGCCGGAATAGGTGACGATCTCGCCCCCGTCGATCTCCGCGATGCGCGTCACCACGCGGTTCATGAACTGGCGGTCATGGGAGGTCATCAGCAGCGCGCCCGGCCGTGTCTTGAGGAAGGTCTCGAGCCACACGATCGACTCGATGTCCAGGTGGTTGGTCGGCTCGTCCATCAGCAGCACGTCCGGGCGGCCCAGGAGCACGCGGGCCATGGCCACCCGCATCTTCCAGCCGCCGGAGAGCGCGCCCACGTCCCCAGAGATGCGCTCGTCGTCGAACCCGAGGCCGTGCAGCACTTCGCGCGCCTGCGACTCGAGGGCGTAGCCGCCCAGGTGGTCATAGGCCTCCTGCACTTCCCCGAAGCGCGACAGGATCGCGTCCATTTCCCCCGCGCGCGTGGGATCGCTCATCGCCTGCTGCAACGCCTCGAGCTCGTGGTGGAGATCGCCGACGCGGCCGCTGCCCGCGATGGCCTCGTCGAGAACCGAACGGCCGGACATCTCCTCGACGTCCTGCCGGAAGTACCCGATGGTCAGCTTGCGGGGCACGGAGACCTCTCCTTCGTCGGGGGCCTCCTCGCCCACGATCAGGCGGAAGAGGGTGGTCTTGCCCGCGCCGTTGGGGCCGACGAGTCCGACCTTCT
>DASTLK010000655.1:0-9091 GCA_035715025.1 Vicinamibacteria bacterium | reverse complement strand
GAGGTCGCGGAAGGTCTTCTCCTCGTCCGGCAACATGAGGGGGCGCCCCTCGTCGAGCCACTTCTTGTCTTCCTTGTCGAGCCCGGCGCGGGCGGCCGCCGGCGCCAGCGAGAGGACGGCCACGGCGAGCGCCAGCTTGAGCCTCAGGGACATGTCGTCTTCTCCTTGATCAGCCTTCAACCGATTCTACGTGGACGGCGACGGCGCGGGCAGGGCCACGCGCGCGACGATCTTGACCACACGCGCCAGGGGCCGGCCACCCTCGTCGCCAAGGGCGAGCACGACGCGATCGCCCGGCCGAAGATCCTCGAGCCGCACCGCGCGGCCGCGCGAGACGAAGCGGGTGCCGGGGCCGGTGGCCGCGTCCACCTCGTTTCCGTCGCGGCCCTCCGTCTTGATGGAGACGGAGCGTCGCGCGAGGTCGACGCGGGTCAGCTCTCCGGCCAGCACGCGCGCGGGGAGCAGGGCCGGCGCCTCCGCGGTGGCGGAGGCGCGCGCCACCACGGCCAGCGCAAGCGCGGCCCACGGCACGAAGGCGGGGACTCTCCTCACCCGACCAGTCTAGCTCGGGACGTGATCCCGATCACGCCCCGGCGTCTTCGTGTTACCTTCATCGCCATGGCTCGTATGCGCGTCCCGGCCCTACTCTGCCTGGCCCTCGCCTTCGGCCTGGCCGCGGATGCGATCGCCGACGCCCCCCCATCCCGATCCTCGCGCCGCCGCCGCGTGGCGAGGGCGCGGCCGCGCCCGCCGGCGCTGCCTGCCCTCGTCGTTCCGGCCTCGGCGTCCGCGCGCGACCTCCAGGTCGGGGAGGCCTGCCGGCGCGGCCTCGAGGGCACGTCGGGCGCCGTGGTGGCGATGGACCCCTACACCGGGCGCGTGATGGCGCTCGTCAACCCGCAGCGCGGGATGGCCACCGCCTACCAGCCCTGCTCCGTCTTCAAGATCGTGGTGGCGGTGGCGGGGCTCACGGAAGGCGTGATCACGCCGGAGTCGACGTACAACTGCACCGGCGGGTGCTGGATCTGGCCCGGCCATGGCGTCTTGAACCTGCGCCAGGCGCTGGCCCAGTCCTGCAACCCCTATTTCGAGTGGGTGGGCGAGCGCCTGGGCTACGAGCGCGTCCACCACTACGCGGAGCTGCTGGGCCTGGGCAGCCCTTCCGGCATCAACCTCGAGGGCGAGGCCTCGGGGACGATCCCGGTGGCGGTCCGGCCCAGCCAGGTCGGCCATCTCTCGAGCCACGCCGCGGGCGTGGCGACGTCCGCCGTACAGCTGGCCGTGCTTCTCTCCGCCACCGTGAACGGCGGCATCATCTACCAGCCGCAGGTGAGCGGGCCCGACGGCTTCGCCGCCCACGAGCGCTGGCGCCTTCCCGCGGGCACCGTGCTGGGCGGGCTCTCGGACGGCTTCCTGAGCGCGGTCAACGAAGGCAGCGCCTCGAGCGCGTTCGATCCGGACGTGATCGTGGCGGGCAAGACCGGGACGTGCTCCGGGGTCGGCTGGTTCGCCTCCTACGCGCCCGCCGACCGTCCGGAAGTCGTGGTCGTGGTGTTCGTGCGGGGAGGCAGCGGACACGTCGCCTCCGCCGTGGCCGGCCGCATCTACCAGAACCTCTACAAGCCCGCCGCCCCTCCCCACGCTGTCGGCGGTGGAAAATAACCGTCCTTACCGCTCCAGCTCGATCTCCACGCGGCTGTTCTCGCGGGGCCGTACCTCGATCTCGCGCTCGACCGTGCGGTAGCCCGGACGCACGACCTCGAGGCGGTGGCGGCCGGGGGCGAGCCGAAGCGTCTCGACGCGGCGGCCCGATCCGCGGAACTCGCCGTCGACGTACACGGAGGCATCGGACGGCTTGAGGTCGAGACGCAGCGTCGCCGCTTCCGCGTCGTCGCGCTCGTCCTCGACCTGGTCGTTCTCGTCACGGTCGCGCCGCCCGTCGTAACGATGGTCGTCACGGCCGTAATTGCGGTCGTCGCGATCGCGGTCGTCGCGATCGCGCTCGTCTTCGCGCCGATATGCGCCCGGCTCGCCGATCACCTCGTCGGTGTCCTCGCCCGTGCCGCGGTCCATGACGTGATGGATCTTCAGCGTCTGATCCACCGGCACGTGCACGCGGAACTTGTGCGTGCGATACCCGTCGAGCTTGAGGCTGATCTCGTGGCGCCCCGGCGGCACGTACAGCCGCTGGAAGATGCCGTCGAAGTCGTCGGCGATCCCGGCGTAGTAGCCGTCCACGTACACGCGAGTCTGCTGCGGGTCGACGATGACGCGCAACGATCCGCTGTCGCGGTAGCGGCCGCGGTAGTAGTACGGCGCGTAGCCGTAGGAGCCGCTGTAGTAGAACGGCGAGTACCCGTAGGCGCCGTAGTAGAACGGGTCGGACGCGTCGTAGTAGTAGTTGCGGCCGTAGTAGTACGGCGAGCCGTAGTAGTAGTTGCGGCCGCTCAAATGGTCGCCGGTGCCGGTGCCCGGACGCGGGTGGCGCCGCTGCGCGTCGGTCTGGGGCGGCGAGGAATCGCGGCTGTCCCCCGACGACGAAGACGACGAGGATGACGACGATGACGAGCTCCCCGATGAGCTCTCGGAGGTGCCGGTGTGATGCTCGCCGGCGCTCGACGAGCCGCCACCGCTTCCCCCTCCCCGTGGTACGGCATGGTCCTGGACAGCGGACACGAGCGCGGGCACCGCAGTCAGGCCCAGGGTGAGTGCGAACGCCGTCCAACGTCCCTTCATCGCGACCTCCAGGTCAGATCGAGCTGACGACCGCCCGTGCAAGCCACGTACCGGCTGAGTGTGCGCCCATAAACCGTCGGAGATCAAGGGGTTCATCCGGCCGCCGCTCGGACATGCTGTCCGCGAGGAGGGACAACCCGGCCTGCATCTGCGACCCCGGGATGACACGGCTATACTGCGCTTCTGCCGATGCCCCGCCTGCTCATCTCGTGCGGCGAAGCGTCGGGCGATCTGTACGGCGCGGAGCTCGTCCGCGATCTTCGTGAGCGCGTGGCCGGGCTCGACGTGCTCGGCCTGGGCGGCGACCGGCTGCAAGCCCAGGGGGCGTCCCTCTTCGCGCACGTGCGCGACCTCGCGGTGGTGGGCCTTCTGGAGGTCGTCTCCCATCTTCGCGACCTGCGGGCCGTCTTCCGACGCGTCCTCGAAGAAGCCGACCGGCGCCCGCCCGACGCCGCCGTGCTCGTCGACTATCCTGACTTCAACCTTCGGCTGGCGCGGGAGCTCCACCGCCGCGGGATCCCGGTCATCTATTACGTTTCCCCCCAGCTCTGGGCCTGGCGCCGGGGACGCATTCACGATATCCGCGACTCCGTGGCCCGCATGCTCGTCATCTTCCCCTTCGAGGAGCAGCTCTATCGGGAAGCCGGCGTCCCCGTGACCTTTGTCGGCCACCCGCTCGTGAGCCTCGTGCATCCGGCCGCGGATCCCCTCGCGTTCCGACGCGATCTGGGCCTCGACCCGGACCGGCCGCTCGTCGCGCTGCTCCCCGGAAGCCGTCCCAAGGAGGTCGCGCACAACCTTCCCCCCATCGCGGCCTCCGTGGATGCGCTCCGCGCCGCCCGCCCCGACCTGCAGTTCGTCGCCGCGGTGGCGGCCTCGCTCGACCCTTCGGTCGTGCGGCGCGGCCTGGGCGACCGCCCGGTCACCGTCGTGCACGACCGCACGCACGCCGTCCTCTCCGCGGCCACCGCCGCCATCGTCGCCTCCGGCACGGCGACGGTCGAGGCCGCGCTCCTGGGCGCACCCATGGTCGTCGTCTATCGGCTCTCCCCCTGGACCTATCGCCTGGGAAGACGATTCGTCCGCGTCCCGTATTACGCCATGGTGAACCTCATCGGCGGACGCCGGGTCGTTCCCGAGCTGATCCAGTCCGATTTCACCGCCGACCGCGTGCGCGCCGAGATGCTCCCGCTCCTCGACGACACGCCGGCCCGGCGCCAGATGCAGAGCGACCTCGCTGCGGTTCGGGAGAAGCTGGGCGGACCGGGGGCCTCCGGCCGGGCGGCCGACGCCGTGGCGCCCTTCCTGAATGGAAAAAGCCTTGACACATCGCTGGTTCCATGAGACCGTCTCATGGAATTTCTAGCTCTTGCAGGGGGTGCGCATGCGAAGCGCGACGGCACCAGTCGTCCTGGCAGTGGCAGCCGCGGCTCTCGTGTCTTGCCATACGATCACGGAGGACCTGCCGAGCCATCCCTCTCCGGTCCAGGTCGGTGGTCCCGGTTCCATCCCCGTGATCGTCATCCCCGTGCCCGAACAAACGCCGCTGCCGGTCGTGCCTTCGCCTTCGTCGCCGATCGCGCCCTCACCCAACCCGCGGCCGACGGCCACGCCCGACAGCGGCGGCGGTGGCGGCGAGCCTCCGGTCACGAACACGTCGCCCGTCGTGAAGCTGAACGCGCACGTCTACTTCATCGAGTGCGACGGAGCGCCGGTGCCGGGCAGCGGCGGCGCCGACTCGGCGCCCGCAGGTTGCCGGATACACTTCGACTGCACGGCCCGCGACTCGACGAATTCGCCGACCGTCCCCCGCGGCAACCCGGTATGGACCTACAGCAACCCGGGCCTCGTCAACGGAGGCAACACGGGCTTCAACCCCGTCGTCATCGCGAAGGCGCCCGGCTGTTTCAATTACTACGCGGAAGTCGACGGCGTGAGGTCGGGCACCTCCGGGTTCTGCATCCAGTAGCCGATCCCTCCGTCCCCGGATGACGCGGCGCGGGAGCCGCCTCCCCGCGTCTAGACCATTGAACCCGCTCCGGTCGGCTGTTATGATCCGCTTCCTGCCCCGATACGGCTCCGCGGAGGTACCTCGATGGCGAAGCGGATCCTTGTGGTCGACGACGACGAGAACATCCTGAACCTCGAGAAGACCATCCTGGAGCAGAAGGGTTTCGACGTGACGGGCGCGGCGGGGGGAGCGGAAGCCTTGAAGGTCCTCGAGGACAAGGTATTCGACCTCGTCCTGCTCGACGTGATGATGCCGGAGGTCGACGGCTTCGCGGTCTGCCGCCGCATCAAGGAAGACCCCCGCCTCAAGGACATCCCGGTGATCTTCCTGACCGCGAAGGGCGGCGGGGACGCGCTGGCGGAAGGTTTCGAGTCGGGCGCCGTCATGTACATCAACAAGCCCTTCACCGCGAACAAGCTCCTGACCATCGTGAACACGATGCTGGAATCCGGCAGCAACCTCTCTTGAATCCGCTGCCGCCTCTATTAGGACTGCGCTCCGTCTAGAAGAGGCGCATTCCTGGAGGACGTCCAATGGATCCGATCCTCGACAAGGCGCGCGCGGCGCAGAACGCGCTCGAGCGCCTGATGAACTCCGTCCCCGGCTTCAAGGGCTATCGCGAGCGCGACCTGCGGCGCGACGCCGACCGCCTGCAGCGCGAGCACATCTCCGCGCGGCTGGAGGACGGCAAGAAGGCCCTCAACCAGGTGGCCAACGCCATCACGCGCGGCGGTGACCTCGACGTCATCAACGACGTGGAGACCGCGCGCAAGCGCCTGGACAAGGTCGCGAACCGGATCCGCTATGCGGAGCGCGGATACAGCGGGTTCTTCGACGCGGTGAAGGTCGACGAGACGGTCCTGGCGAAGGTGTATCAGTTCGACATGGGCCTCATCGAGGACGTCGACGGCGTGCGCGCGGCGGCGGCCGCCACCGCGCAGGCCGGCGACGCCCGGGCGGCGGTGCAGGACCTGATCGGGCGGATCGACGCGCTGGATGCGCGGCTTTCGGATCGGGAGAACGTGCTGCGCGGCGTCAAATAGGGGGAGAGATGGCGGCGCTTCTCGAGGTCATCCAGCACTTCGACGACTCCGGGGCGGAGATCGTCCACCGTGAGCCTCCCACCGGCTCCGCCGACACCAAGCTCGGCGCCCAGCTCATCGTCCAGGACAACCAGTGGGCGGTCTTCTACCGTGACGGAAAGGCCCTCGACACCTTCACCTCGGGCCGACACACCCTCACCACCCTGAACCTGCCGCTGCTCGGCAAGCTGGTCGGACTCCCCTTCGGCGGCAAATCGCCCTTCCAGGCCCAGGTCTACTTCATCAGCCGCCAGACCTTCACCGAGATGAAGTGGGGCACGAAGGAGCCGATCACCTTCCGCGACAGCGAGCTCACGATGGTGCGGCTGCGCGCCTTCGGCCGTTTCTCCATGCGCGTCACGGATCCCCAGGTGTTCCTCGGCCAGCTCGTGGGCACGAAGGGGCGATACACGACCCAGGCCATCGAGGACTTCCTGCGCGACCTGTGCGTGGCCCGCCTCAACGACCTGCTGGGCGAGACCCTCAAGACGATCCTGGACCTGCCCCGCTACTACGACGAGCTGGCGGGCGGGCTCAAGGGGCGCGTGGCGGACGACTTCGGCAAGTACGGCCTCGAGCTCGTGGACTTCCTCATCGGCGCCATCACGCCGCCGGAGGAGGTGCAGAAGATGATCGACGAGCGCGCGGGCATGGGCGCGATCGGCGACATGCAGAGGTACATGGCCTTCAAGGCCGCGCGCGGGATCGAGGCCGCGGCGAACAACCCGGGTGATGCGGGCAATGCGGCCGGGCTCGGGCTGGGCGCCGGCATCGGCATGATGATGCCGGGCATGATCGCGGGCGCCATGGGGGGGCCGGGCCGCGGGCCCGGCGGTGGCGTGGCGGCGCCCGGACCCTTGCCGTCCGGCGCCGCGACGGGCACGGCGCCGTGTCCGAAGTGCCAGTCGCCGGTGCCGGCGGGAGCGAAGTTCTGCGGCAATTGCGGGACCGTGATCGCGGCGGGGGGCGTCTGCGCGAAGTGTCAGACGCCGCTCACCCCGGGTTCGAAGTTCTGCGGCAACTGCGGACAAGCGGTGGCTGCGGCCGCCGCCTGCCCCAAGTGCAACACTCCCGTGGTGCCGGGCGCGAAGTTCTGCGGCAACTGCGGGCAGAGCCTGGGCTAACCCTCAGGGAAGAACTCTCCGCAGCCACAATCCCCAGGTGGGCGCGAGGAGCGCCTTGAGCACCACGTCCACGACCAGCGCGGCTCCGGCCGCGATCATCAGCGGAGTCGACGAGGGGGCGGGCTCCCCCATCGCCCTCAGACGCCGCAGCAGCGGCTGGGCCAGCACGACCCCGAGCACGCTGAAGGCGGCCACGCGCGCGATCGCCCAGGGCTGCCATCCCAGCAGCACGACCGCCCAGAGCGGAGCGCCCGCCCGCGCCAGGGACGCGACGTAGAACCCCATGTAGTTCATCAGCACCGCTCCCATCGTGATGGACAGCGCGCTGGCCGTGACCAGGCTCAACGCCACGAACACCGCGAGGTGGAGGCCGTGCTGGGGAATGAAGAGGCGGGGTGATCCCTCACTGCCGGCACCGGTGCGGATCCAGGCGAACATCTCGTCCCGATACTCGGGCCCGTGCAGGACCAGGGCCCCCGGCGGGTGCGGCCAGAGCGTGAAGGTGACGGTCCCGGCCACGGCGAGGGCCGCCGCCCAGGCGAGCATCACGATCACCGCCCGTCTCTGGTCGCCGCGCCGGAGCAGGAGGACCATCGCCGTGTAGGCCGGCGCCGCGTTCAAGATCGGCAGCAGCCAGGGCACACCCAGGGCGAGCCCGAGCGGATACGACACCACGGCCGCGAGGACGACGATCAGGCCCAACCGCACGGCCCAGTGTACGCGCCATGCTTCGGCGACACCCGTGCGACAATCGGCTCCGATCGTGAGGCGAGCCTTCCTCGTCACCTTCGCTTGGGTTGCCGCGGCCGCAGGAGCGCTCGCGGCTCCGCCGCGCCCGGTGCCTACCGGGGGACGCTCGGTGGTGAGCCCATCAGCGTCTGCCTGGGAGGAGAACGCCCGCAGTTCTACCGCGAGAAGGTGGGCAAGACGGTGGACCTCGAGGAGCTGCCGCGGCTCGGCGCCTTCCTGGAGTCGGAACCCTCCCATCCCAACTTTCCGCAGGACTTCGCCGCGTCCTCCGACGGCTGGTGGGAGCTGCGGGGTGACGAGAAGCAGCTCTCGGGCACCCGCCACGCGGGCAAGGACCCCGACCAGCCGATCACGCTGGCCAGGGTGGCGGATGACTGCCCGGCCGCCTACGAGGAACACCGCCTGGGCCTGCGCGTGACCGCCGGAGAGCGGACGAGCCAGCACGGCGTCGTCCTGGAGAAGGGAACGCAACCGGTGACCGGCGTCGGCACCCTGCGCGTGGTCTCCGGGATCCCCGAGCGCGCGGCCGCCGCCATCAACGGCCGCCTCGAGGAGTTCCGACGCGAGCTGGACTCCCACTGGGTCGACTGCTCCGACTGGGAGGGATCCGTCTCGACCGCCTTCGTCTCTCGGGTCTGGCTCGTGTTCGACCTGAACAGCTCGGGCTTCTGCGGCGGCATCCATGCCAACGAGGACTCGGCGCCGCGTGCGTTCGACGCGCAGGACGGCCAGCCCATCGACTTCTCGCAGTGGATCGACGGCCGTTACTGGTCGTATTCGGCCGGCGCGCAGGGCAGGCTGCGCGACGTCCTGGTGAAGACCATGAAGGTCGACGCGCCGGATTGCGCCGAGCACCGCCTGGAGGCCGGCTTCGGCGACTTCACGCCGTGGCTGGGGCCCGACGGTCTTGCCTTCCGGCTCGACGAGACCGCCCGCGCGTTCTACGCCTGCGATGGGGACTACGTCGTCCCCTTCGTGCAGGCGCGCCCCTTCATCGACTCGTCGATGCTCGCCGACTACGACCGTTTCGTGGCCGCGGCGAAGACGCTCGCGCGGAGTGCGAGCCCCGCCCCGTCGCCGCGATAGGGCCTACTCCCAGGCGTTCATGCGCCGCAGGAGCTGGTCGATGCTGAGCAGCCGCCGTTTGCCGTCCGAATCGCGGCGGAATACCGCCTGGTCCCAGCCGATCATCCCGACGGGAGTGTAGGTCTCGGCGCCGATCTTCAAGCGCCCGCCGGACACGAGCTTGAGGAACACCTTTTCGTACGCGGATCGGGTCAGGCGCCGATCGGGGAAGGGAACGGGCATCTGCCGCCCGCGGCGCTCGTTGCGGCGGCGCTCGACCGCGCGGACACCCTGCCGTCCGCGCACTGCCACCGTCGCCGGGG
>DASTLK010000654.1:0-2577 GCA_035715025.1 Vicinamibacteria bacterium | reverse complement strand
CGTGCGGTCCTGCTGGAACTTGAAGAAGAAGTGGTCGAGGGCGGCGGAGGAGACGAGCTCGGACGTGTGCCAGACCTCGATCTCGTTCTTCTGCTGCACGGAGACGCGATCGTTCTCCAGCGGGATCGAGCTCACGTAGGTCACGACCACCACGCTCTTCCGGCACGGCACGCCGGCGATCGTCTTCCGCTCGTCGGTGTGGTGGACGCGCGCCTCGTACTGGGTGTTGATCACGCCGCCGCTGCCTTCGAGAGCCTCGAGCAGCGCCTGCGAGTCCATCACCACGTACGTCTCCGCCTTGGGATCGGCGATGACGTAGAACTTGTCCCCGGCCTTGTGCATGACCAGGGTACCCGCGGGCAGGATGAAGTCGTTGCTCAGCACTTCCTGACGGGAGAGGTCCTGCGCCAGCCACACGCGGCTGACCAGGCTGGAAGTGCCTTTCAGCCGCGAGGTGAGGACCCGCGCCTCGGGGGCGGCGCTGGGCGAGGTCTCGAGGCCGGGGGCGGTGGCGTGGACCTCGAAGGTGAGGACGTAGCCAGGGACGGTGACGTGCGCGGCCGTGGCCGGCGCGGGCGAGGCCGCCTGGAGGGGCGAGCCCGACGCGTCGGGACGCGGTGAGCGCGGCGTGTGCGAGGTCTGGGCGTAAGCGGCCACCCCCATCCACGCCGTGGCCGCGGCCGCGGCCGCGACCCATACGGAGCGCATCGATTCCTCCTGCGTGCGACCGCGGACATTCTGGGGACCGGCCGGAGGGGTGTCAACTGTGCGCATTACGGGTTGGACGCGGGCGTGAGGAACCTCGTTACAGGGCCGGTACAATCGCCGGATGGTCCGACGGGGGACGCAGGTCGTTCTGGCGGCGGGGGTTGCGGCGGCGGTCGCGGCGGCGCTGGTCGTCCTGGCCGGCGCAGGCTGCCGCCGGCGCGCATTCCACGGGCCCCTTCCGCTGGTGTCCCAGCGCACCGCGACGGGCAGCGCCCCGCGGGTGGCCACGCTGGCCCTCGGCGGCGAGACGCGGGCCGCCCTCGTCGAGTCCGCGTCCTTCGTGGTGGACCTGCCCGCGCGGCCCCTGCTGACCTTCGGCATCGGCCTCTCGTGGACGGGCGACGGGGACGCGCCCGGCTGGTATCGCCTGACCGTCCGCGCCGACGACCGCGTCCTCGCCGAGCGCACGCTGAACCCGCGCGCGCTGCGGGAGTGGCGCGACGTCAGCGTCCCCATCGAGGGGGGCGCCCGCCGGGCCACCATCGCCTTCGAGCTCCGCTTCACGGACCGGGACGGGCGGCCGCTGCCCATCCCGGCCGGACTGGCCCTCGGCGTCGGCGAGCCCGTGCTGCACGACCTCGACGCCTACGGCCGCGCCCGCGGCGTGCTGCTGGTCTCGATCGACACCGTCCGCCGCGATCACGTCGGCGCCTACGGTTACGCGCGGCCCACCACCCCGCGCTTCGACGCGCTCGCGCGCGCGGGCGTGCTCTTCGACGACGCCGTGAGCACGTCCTCCTGGACGCTGCCCGCGCACCTGTCGATGCTCACCGGAGTGGATCCCGGGCGCCACGGCGGCGTGGACATGAGGCACGGCTTCAACCGCAGCGTGCCCACGGTGCCCGCCCTGCTGCGCGCGGCCGGGTTCGCCACGCGCGCGGTGACGAGCCACCTCTACGTCTCCTCGGTCTACGGCTTGGACGACGGGTTCGAGCACCTGGACTTCCGGCAGGACCGCAAGGCCACCGAGGTCGCGGACCGCGGCATCGATCTCCTCGACCGCGTCGGCGACCGGCCCTTCTTCGTCTTCCTGCATCTCTACGATCCGCACTGGCACTACGACCCGCCGGACTGGGCGCGGCGGCTGTTCGAGAGCGCGTACGCCGGATCCGTCACCGGGAACTGGCAGGACTTCTCGCGCCGGACGCGGGCGACGGTGAGCGACGCGGACCTCGCGCATCTGCTCGCCCTCTACGACGGCGAGATCCGCTACGCCGACACCGAGACGGGGCGGGTTCTCGACCACCTGGCCGCGCGCGGCCTCGATCGCTCCACCCTCGTCGTGATCACGTCCGACCACGGCGAGGAGTTCCTCGACCACGGCTCGTGGGAGCATCAGAAGACGCTGTACGAGGAGGTGGTGCGCGTGCCGCTGGCCATCCGGGGTCCGGGCCTCGCGCCGCGGCACGAGCCCGCGCAGACGAGCGTGCTCGACCTCGCGCCGACCATCCTGGCCTGGACGGGAGTGCCCGCGCCGTCCTCCATGGCCGGGCGGTCACTGCTGTCGCCGCTCGCGGAGCGCGAGGCCTACGGCGAGACCGACCAGACCGTCGACAGGACGCACAAGCTGTTCCTCCGCGGCGGTGCGTCGCGCTGGAAGGCCATCCTGTCCCTCTCCGGCGACGCCGCGGAGGTGCGCGGCGAGGAATGGTATGATCTTTCCTCCGATCCAGCCGAGCGCAAGAGCGTCGCCCCCGCGCAGGCGGTGGCCGATCCCATACGGCAACGGGCGCTCGAGCGATGGCGGGCGGATCGAGGCGCCGGGGGTGCGGCACATCCGGTCTGCCTCAGTCCCGAGCAACAAGAGAG
>DASTLK010000653.1:0-3588 GCA_035715025.1 Vicinamibacteria bacterium | reverse complement strand
GGCGTGGAGTCCGCGTGCGTGGCCGCCAGTCCGGCCGCCGCAAGTGCCGCCGCCGCCAGCCCCATCCGTCTCGACCGGCCCCTCAAGGCCGGACGGTCTCGCTGTAAATGGCGGTGGTGCGATCGGTGAGGGTGCCCCAGGTGGCGGCGCGCGGGGCCGCCGTCTCCTTCGCGAAGAAGACGAGCAGGGATCCGTCCGGACGCGGCAGCAGGCTGCCGACGTGGATGAGCTCGTCCTCCTTGAGCGGGGGCTCGGGATGCAGCGGGATCTCGTGGGCATCTTTCGTCCAGGTCAGGCCGTCGGTGCTGCGCGCGCGCAAGACGTGGAAGAAAGGGGCGGACGACGAGCGGCCCTGGTACCAGAGCTCGTAACCGGCGGCCGTCTTGCGCGCGACGGGCTGGCGCGCGCCCCGCGCGTCGAGCGCGCCCTCCGCGCCGGGCTCGACCGCGGCGCCGTCCTTCGTCCAGGCGAGGCCGTCCGCCGAGTGCGCGTGGGCAATGCGCCAGACGCCGCCGTCGTACGCCTCGTACCAGAGGTGATAGGTCGTCCCGGCCTTCAATACGGACGGATGCGCGGCGGAAACGGAGTCGATCGCCCCCGCCGCGCCGAGCCCCAGGGCGGCTGCGAGCTCGGCTTTGCCCGGGCGCTTCGTCCAGCGCACGCCGTCGGTCGAGGTGGCGTGGCCGATGCGAGAGTGGACCTGCTCCACGCGCCCCCCGCCCAGGGAGCGCTCGTCGCCGTTCCACCCCGTGTACCACGCGCGCCACCCGGTTCCGTCGCGCAGGACCGAGGTCGCGGCGGCCCGGATGGCGTCGAACGGCCGCTCGCCACCGGACAGGTCGACGAGATCGCCTTCGAGGAACCTCTGGCCGATGAGCACCGGCTCGTAGTCCTCGGGATAGTTCCAGCGCACGAGATCGCGCGAGGTGACGACACCTGTGCTCCACACGTCCCACGCGGCCTCGCCGACCTGATCGGTCGCGGAGCCCGTGTAGTACATCCGCCAGACGCCGCGGACGGGATCGCGCACCACGAGCGGGAAGGTGACGTTGTGGGTCTGCCAGCCGGGAAAGTGGGTCGGGGCCAGCACCATGCGGGCGGTGGGCGGAGAGACCATGGGCGCGGCGGCGGCGAGCAAACCACCGGCAAGGGCCACGAGGGCACGACGGGGCAGGGTCAAGCTTCCAAGCTTCCCCGCGCGCTCGGCCGGCGTCAAGGGTGCCGCCCGGCCACGCGATACACTCCGCGCCATGGGGGCGCCGGGGCGCCGGCTGACGATCACCGTGCTGACCGGGATCGTCCTCGCCGGCCTTCTCCCGCGTGCCTGGCGGCTCACCGTCCCCGGTCTCACCAGCGACGAGGCGTTCTCCTGGCGCCTGGCCGGATACCCGACGAGCGAGATGCTCGCGCGGGCCGCGCAGGACGTGCACCCGCCTCTCTACTACCTCGTCCTCCAGGGATGGCTGGCCCTCGTCGGCGATGGACCGGCCGCGCTGCGTGCGCTGTCGGTGCTCGTCGGCCTCCTGGTGGTGCCGCTCGTGTTCGCGCTCGTCCGGGAGGCGGAGCGCCTCGACGGAGACGATCGCGGGCCGGCGGCCGCCCTGCTCGCGGCCTCCATGATCGCGATCCACGCCACCCAGGTGCTGCAGAGCCGCAATGCGCGCATGTACGCCCTGGGGACGGTGCTGGCCACGGGCAGCGCCTGGCTGATCCTGCGCGCGCATCGGGCAAGCGCGCGGCCATGGGCCTGGTGGACGCTGTGGGGCCTGGCGGCGGCGGCGGCCGTGGGCACGCATTACTACCTGGCCTTCACGGTGGCCACGCAAGCGATCTGGGCGATCCGGGCGGCCCCGACGCGCCGCCGGTTGCAGGAGCTCCTCCGGGCGAGCCTCGTCGCCCTGGCCGCGTTCGCGCCGTGGGCGCCGGTGCTCTGGCGTCAGGCGCGACAGGTCCAGGCCGCCTACTGGATTCCGCCCGCCGGCTTTTCGACTCTCGTGGACGGAGTGGCACGATGGGCGCTCGGGATCGATGCCGGGCGCGGGGCGACGCTGGCCGCGATCCTCGTGATCGGCTCCCTCGTCGCGGCCGCCCGCGCGGGCCGCGCCGGCCGCTTCTTCGCGGCGCAGGCGGCGGCGCCGTGGGTACTGGGCCTCGTCGTCTCCGTGATCACCGGACGTCCGATCGTTCTCGAGCGGTACATGCTGTTCGCCCAGGTCTTCCTTCTCTGCGCCTGGGCCGTGACCGCGACGAGGATTTCTCCGCGCGCGCTGCGCACGGGCGCCGCCGTCGCCGGCCTTCTGATCCTCGCCGCCGGCCTGGCCGTGACCCTGCGCCGTGTCCCCGCCGATCCTCCCGCCCTCGCCGTCGCCGCCCGCGCGCTCCGGCGCCAGGCGGAGGCGGGCGATCTCGTGGTCGTCGAGTCGCCGCGCGTGCTCAACAAGCTGCGCTACTACGCGCGCCAGCAGGGCGCGGACAACGTGCGCATCCGGGCCGCGCTCCCGGAGCGCATCCCACTCAGCCCGTACGTCTCCCACGTCGTCTCGCTCGCGGACGGCGACGCCGTGGCCGCGGACGCGGTCTTCGCGGCGGGTGCGGACACGGTGTGGATCGGCCGCGAGTCCACCTCGCCCCCGGCGCCCGCGCCCGCGGGATGGACGGTCACGTTCGCGCGCGTTTTCGAGGGCGGCGAGGACACTCGCTTCGCGCTGGCCCGCTATCAGCGGGCGGAGGCGCCGCCGGCACCACCGGCGAGATAGCGCAGGATCGCGTGCAGCGCGAGCTGGTCGGCGAGGCCGCCCGCGTGCGCATCGAAGCCGTGCTCGGCCAGCGGGATCTCGAGGACCTCGACCGGGCGACCGCGGCCGCGTAGCCCGCGCGCCAGGCGCCGCGCGTTCTCGACGGAGACCAGCCGGTCGCCGGTGCCGTGGATGAGGAGCGTGCGCGGCACCGCGCGATCCACCCACGTGACCGGAGAAGCGAGACCGTAGGCCTCCGGCACCTGGGAGGGGGCGCCGCCCAGGTACAGCTCCAGCACATGCGGCCCTTCCACGACGTCGGGCCGAACGGGACTGTCGTAGCTCCAGGCGAGGTCCGTCGGCGCGTAGAGGCCGATGACCGACGAGACACCCCCATCCTCCACCGCACATGCGGGCGGGAGTCGCGCGTCTCCGGCCGAGTAGGCGGCCACGAGCGCGATCTGCCCGCCCGCGGAACGGCCGAGCAGCGCGCCACGATCGGGGTCGATGGCCAGCTCGGCCGCCCGCTGGCGCACGCGGCCGAGAACGCACTTCACGTCCGCGACCGCGGCCGGGAACGGGCTGCCGGGGGCGAGCCGATAGCGGACGTCGATCACCACGTGACCCGCGCGCGCCAGGGCGCGTGAGACGTGCCGCATCGCGCCCTTGTCGCCGCTCCGCCAGGCCCCGCCGTGGACCACGAGGACGAACGGATTCGGCCCCGCGCCGGCGGGCAGGTCCAGGTCCACGGCCAGGTCGGGGCGGGCGGGGTCGAGGATCACGTCGCGGCGTGAGGGCGGCTCCGCGCGAGAGGTCGGCGCGTACGCGCGGAGCGAGAAGGGCGCGCGCTCCT
>DASTLK010000652.1:0-5946 GCA_035715025.1 Vicinamibacteria bacterium | reverse complement strand
CCGCACGATCGTGTCGATCGGACGCGACCCCTCCAACGACGTGGTCCTGCCCGACGCGATGGTCTCGCGGCGGCATGCCGTGATCGAGTACCGCGGAAGCCAGTACTTCCTGCGCGACTGCAACTCCTCCAACGGGTCGCTCGTCAACGGGGACCGCGTCAGCGAGCGCAACCTGCGCGACGGGGACCTCGTGGCCATCGGCACCGCGCGCCTGCTCTTCCGCGAGGAGATGGAGGAGTCGGGCGCGAAGGTGGTGCCGCATCCTTCCGCACCGCGCCAGGTGTGCCCGACCTGCCAGGCCGATTACCGCAAGGGCGACATGTTCTGCCGGCAATGCGGGGCGTCGCTCGCTCCGGTCGCGCCCGCGCGCGTGGTGTGCACGTCGTGCGGCACCGCCGTGCTCCTGCCCGCGCGGTTCTGCAACGCCTGCGGGCAGGTGCTGAAGGATTCACCCGCGCGGGGCAGCGGCGAGATCCACGACCACACCAAGCCTCGTCCGTTGTCCGACGGGCCTCCGTCCAACGATCCCGTACCCTCCGCCTCCGCGGCCGCCGAGGCGAGCGACGCGCGTCCGGACGAGTCCGCCGGCGCACCGGAGGCCGCCCTCGCCGGGCCCGCGGCGGCCGTTTCGCCGGAGGCGCCCGAGGCCGGCGCCGCGCCGCCCGCGGATCCGGCTGCGCCCGGGGCCGAGCCCGCTTCGAACCAGGTCGACGTGCCGTCGCCGCCGCGCCTGCCGCGCGCGCTGGCCGACGGCGGTCCGGGGCGGTCGTCGGCCCTCGCGGAAATGGCGCGGCCCTCGGCCTCGCCCGCGCGCCCGTCGCCCGCACCCGCTCCGGCGCCGGTGGTGGGTCCGCGCCCGGCCCCCGCGATCGTGCGGGCCCGGCCCGAAGCCGGCAGGCGCGTCGAGCCGCGTCCGGCTTCGTCCGCGGCGGTCATGACCCCGGCGGGACTGGGAAGGCGCGCCGCGGCGGGGCTACTGGACGCGCTGCTGGTCGTGTCGGGTCAGCTGCTCCTGGTGAGCCCCGTCCTCTATTACTGGTACGAGAACTGGTGGTCCCATCCGCCCACCGCCGCCTCGGACGTCGCCTTCTGGCCGATCCTGGTGTCGCTGATCCTGGGGCCGGTCGTGCTCGCGCTCGGCGCGGTCTTCTACGTTTATCATTGGGGAGTGAAGGGGGCGACGCCGGGCAAGCGCCTCCTCGGGCTGGCCGTCGTGGCGGAGGACGGCAGCGAGCCGATCGGTCTCAGCCGCGCGGCCATCCGCGTCCTGGGCTACGTGGTCTCGGGCCTGACCCTCGGCATCGGGTTCCTCATGATTGCACTGGGCGGCTCCGGCCTTCACGATCGCCTGGCCGGGACCCGCGTGGTGCGGCGGGAGAGAGGCTGAACCTGGACCCCGCGGGGATCGAGCCCACCATCGCCGGCGAGCCCGGCCTCACCCTCGCTCCCGCCGAGGAAGGCGCTCGTCCGCAGGTCTGGCGGGCGGTGTGGGAGCTGGTCCACGACCTGTCCGTCGCCGTCCTCTTCTGCTTCTTCCTGATCACGTTCGTGGCCCAGGCCTTCCGCGTCCAGGGCACGAGCATGCTGCCGCTGCTCGAGGACAGCGAGCGCATCATCGTGAACAAGTTCGTCTATCGCTTCCAGCCCATCGACCGCGGCGACGTCGTCGTCTTCTGGTACCCGAAGGACCCCTCCGTCTCCTTCATCAAGCGGGTGGTGGGCGTGCCCGGCGACACCGTCGAGCTGCGGCGCGGGGCGCTCTTCGTGAACGGACGGCGCGTGGAGGAGGACTACGTCCGCGCGCAGTTCAACGACAGCGAGAGCTACGAGGCGGTACAGGTCCCGAAGGGGTACTACTACGTGCTCGGCGACCATCGCAACAGCAGCAACGACAGCCGCAACTGGGGCGAGGTGCCGGAGAAGTACATCTACGGGAAGGCCGTCTTCCGATTCTGGCCGCTGGGCAAGATCGGCCTCATCCGCTAGGCCGTGCTGGGCGCGCCCGCCGTCCGCACCGTCACCTATGAGGATGTCGCCGCCGCGGCGCGGCGGCTGCGCGGGATCGCGCATCGAACGCCCGTCCACACCTCGGCGACGGTCGACGAGCGCACGGGCTCCCGCGTCTTCTTCAAATGCGAGAACCTCCAGCGGATGGGCGCCTTCAAGTTCCGCGGCGCCTACAACGCGCTCGCGCGTCTCTCGGCCGAGCAGCGCGCGCGGGGCGTCCTCACGTACTCGTCGGGAAACCACGGACAGGCGGTGGCCCTGTCCGGCCGCCTCCTCGGCGCGCCCGTGACCGTGGTGATGCCCGCGGATGCGCCCGCGGTGAAGATTGCCGCCACGCGCGGCTACGGCGGCGACGTCGTGCTGTACGACCGCCGGGGCGGTCCGACGCGCGAAGAGATCGGCGCGCGTCTGGCCGCGGCGCGCGGGCTGATCGTGATTCCGCCCTTCGACCACCCGGACGTGGTGGCGGGGCAGGGCACGGCCGCGGCGGAGCTCTTCGAGGAGGTCGGGCCGCTCGACCTGCTCCTCGCGCCCTGCGGCGGGGGCGGGCTGCTCTCCGGATCGGGCATCGCCGCGCGCGCTCTCTCCCCTTCCTGCCGGGTAGTCGGAGTCGAGCCCGCGAGCGCGGACGACGCGACACGGTCGTTCCGCACCCGCGTGCTCCAGACCGTGAGCAATCCCGACACCATCGCGGACGGCGTGCGCACGCCCTCGCTGGGCAAGATCACCTTCCCGCTCGTCCTGCAGTACGTCGACGACATGGTGACCGTGTCCGAGCCGGCCATCGTGACCACCACGCTCTTCCTCTGGAACCGCCTCAAGCTCGTCGTGGAGCCGACGGGGGCGGTGGCGGCGGCGGCGCTGCTCGACGGGGTCGTGCCCGCGCGCGGCCAGCGCGTCGGCGTCATCCTCAGTGGCGGCAACGTGGACTTCGAGTCCGTCCTCGCCCACGCCCGCCCTCCCCGCTCAGCCGCCGCGACCTTGATCCCCTGACCGGGCGGGGATAGCCTCGGGCCGGTTGCGGGAGGGAGAGCGCTGATGAAGATGAATCGCCGGAGCTGGGTGAGGGGCGCCGGCCTGATGGGCACGGGCCTGCTGTCGCGGATCGACAAGGTGGCCGCGGCCCAGAAGGCGCCCGCGCTCCGCGACATCCTGCGCGCGGAAGCCACCGGGGCCAGCGAGAAGCTCTTCGTGAAGCCGACGCCCGGCGAGGAAGGCCCACCGGCGCCGGCGACGGCGGACCGCCTCTCGCTGGACTGGAACAAGGCGACGGTGAAGCGGTTCAAGGACACGCTGGCCACGCGCGACATCCAGGCCTTCCTGGTGCGCGAGCCCCTCAACATCATGTACCTCACCGGGTACTGGCACACCACCACCGAGCGCCCCCAGGCCACGTTCATGAACAAGGACGACGCCGATCCCTGGTTCATGTATCCCGGCCTCGACCGCGACAGCGTCACCACGTGGTGGTTCGGGGGCGGGCGCATGTACTTCGACTTCCTCCACGGCGAAGGCGCCTTCCCGCACGAGGGCAAGGTCCAGCAGGGCGAGACGGTCGACCTCTTCCGTTTCCTGCTGGAGGGCATCAAGGAGCACAAGGTCCAGGGCGCGCGGATCGGCATCGACGGCGAGCTGTATCCCTCCGAGCTCGCCAAGGCGAAGGAGGTCCTGCCGGGCGTCGAGTGGGTGAACGTCTCCGACACCTTGATGAAGATGCGCTGGGTGAAGACGCCGGAGGAGCTGGCCCTCTGGCGGCGGGCCTACGTGTATTTCGACCGTGCCCACGGCTTTGCCCGCGACTACATCCTCACCCACGGCACCGACGTCACGGACTACGAGGTGGGCCAGGCCACCACGACCTGGATCAACGACATCCTGTACTCCGAGCTCAAGCTCGAGAACGGCGCCATCCATCACGGGGTGGCCAGCGCCGTCGGCGTGGGCTGCCGGGTGGGCCCGCTCACCGCGTTCCCGCATCCGAACCAGCCGCAGTTCAATCGCATCGGCAAGAACATGGCGCTCCAGGTCGAGGGTGGGGCCTCCATCGGCGGCTACGGGGGAGAGAACTATCGCGCGTACATCATCGCGGACGCGCGCGGCGGCTTCGACCCGCACATGCAGAAGCTCTGGGAGGTCAGCCAGCACACCTGCGACATGCAGGTGGAGCTCTCCGTCGAGGGCCGCACCTGCTCGGACGTCGCCTACGAGATCCACAAGTACCAGGTCGCGCAGGGCGTGCAGAAGTACATCTACCACCGGCCCGGCCATGGCGAGGGCGTGGAGGGGCATCAGTCGCCCTACATCTCGCTGGGCGACCACACCATGCTGAAGAAGGGCATGTGCTTCTCCGAGGAGCCCGGTCTCTACGACCCCGAGCACGGATGCGGCTTCAACTGGAGCGACACCGTCGTCGTGGGATCGAAGTCGGGCTATCGCATGAGCCGCGTGCCCTACACCAAGGAATGGTGCTGGCTGAAGCTGTAGGGTGACCGCAGGATGACCCTCGCGTCGGGCACGCGTCTCGGTCCTTACGAGATCACGTCACCCCTCGGGGCGGGCGGGATGGGCGAGGTCTATCGCGCGCGCGACACGCGCCTCGATCGGACCGTCGCCATCAAGATCCTGCCCGCGCACGCGGCCAGCGAGGAGCGCCGCCAGCGCTTCGAGCGCGAGGCCCGCGCGATCTCGTCCCTGAGCCATCCCCACATCTGCGTCCTCCACGACGTCGGCCGGCACGACGGGATCGACTACCTCGTCATGGAGTACCTCGAAGGCGAGACGCTCGCGGACCGCCTGAAGAGGACGGGCGCGCTGCCCCTCGAGCAGGTCCTGCGCTTCGGTGTCGAGATCGCGGACGCCCTCGACAAGGCGCATCGCCACGGGGTCGTCCACCGCGACCTCAAGCCCGGCAACGTCATGCTCACGAAGTCCGGCGCGAAGCTGCTGGATTTCGGCCTGGCCAAGCTGCGGGCTCCGGAGGTGCCGGTGTCCGCCGCCTCGGAGCTGAGCGCGCTTCCGACGGGGGACAAGCCGCTGACCGCGGAAGGCAGCCTCGTGGGCACGTTCCAGTACATGGCGCCGGAGCAGCTCGAGGGCAAGGAACCGGATGCGCGCACGGACATCTTCGCGTTCGGAGCGCTGCTCCACGAGATGGCCACGAGCGAGCGGGCCTTCAAGGGGAAGAGCCAGGCCAGCCTGATCGCCGCCATCCTCGCCGCGGAGCCGGCGCCGATCTCGCGCCTGCGGCCGCTGACGCCGCCCGCGCTCGATCGCGTCGTGGCCACCTGCCTGGCCAAGGATCCGGATGATCGCTGGCAGAGCGCGCACGACATCGGGAAGGAGCTGAAGTGGATCCGAGAGGCCGGCTCGGAGGCGGCCCTCCCCTCGACGCCTGTGCGCGGCAGATGGGAGCGGATGGCGTGGGTGGCCGCCGTGCTCGCGACCGGACTCATGGGAGTCTTCGCCGCCCGGGGGAGAGACGCGAAACACGAAGCGCCGCGCCTGATCCGCTCGACCATCCTTCCCCCGCCCAAGACGGCGCTGAGCCTGTCGGACTCGATCACCATTCCCGTACTCTCCCCGGACGGCCGTCACATCGCCTTCGTGGCCCGGGGTGACGACGGAAAGGACCTCCTCTGGGTGCGACCCCTCGACGGCCTGGAGACCCGGCCGCTGGCGGGGACGGAAGGCGTCATCTACCCGTTCTGGTCCGCGGATAGCCGGTCGCTTGGCTTCTTCGCCGCAGCCAAGCTCAAGAAGATCGACGCTTCGGGAGGGCCGCCGGAGGTCTTGTGCGACGCCCCCGCCGGCCGCGGGGGGACATGGAGTCGAGACGGCATCATCGTCTTCTCCGGCCAACCGGGCCAAGGGCTCTCGCAGATTCCGGCGGTGGGCGGCACCGCGACGGCGGTGACCCACCTCGACGCCTCGCGCCAGGAG
>DASTLK010000651.1:0-7851 GCA_035715025.1 Vicinamibacteria bacterium | reverse complement strand
CTACGCGATGAGCCGTGACGACCTGTTTTTCCGTCGGGCCGGCGACGTCCATCCGACGTACCGCACGCCGGCCCCGGCCCTCCTCATGCAAGGCGTGGTGGCGGCGGTGCTCACCCTCACCGGCACCTACAACGACCTCCTGACCCTGACCGCGTTCTCGTCGCTGCTCTTCAACACGCTCACCGTCGTCGGCCTGTTCGTGCTGCGCCGCCGCCGGCCGGACCTTCCGCGTCCGTACAAGGCCTGGGGATACCCGGTCCTTCCGACGCTCTACATCCTCGTTTCCGTCTTCTTCCTCTACAACATCCTGGTCGGCGACCCTCGGAACTCGGGAATGGGTCTGGTCCTCACCGCCCTGGGCCTTCCCGCCTACGCCTACTGGAGCCGGCAGCGGTCGTAACTTACGACAAGTCGTTGACTTAACCCCCCAAGCTGACTATCCTGCCCGTGACCCCTGCCCGCCGGGGGTTTGGTGTCCTTCGGACCGGTGATGACGACCCGCCGCCCGGACAAGACGGCTGCGCCGCCCAAGGACCAGGACGAGTCCGCCGCGCCGAACCTTCTCACTTCGGAGGATCTCTTCGGCGACATGGTGGACGGGCCTCCCGCGCCCAGCGCCCGGCCGGTGGCGGCGCCCCCGGCAAGCCGGAAGGGGCCGATCAAGGTGCAGGTGAGCGAGCCCGGCGCCCCACGGAAGGACTCGCCTCTGTCGTCGCCTGCCGCTCCGGGCGAGAAGCTGCCCGAGGACGTCGCCGCGCTGCTCGACGCGTTCTCGGAGCCGGCGGAGGCGGCGCTGCGAGAAGAGATGTATTCCGAGGCGCCGGGCATCGAAGAGCTCATCGACGAGGGGTCGGCGGCCCTGGGGTCGGAAGAGCCGCCCGCGGCCGCTTCCGTCCCGGCCGCGCCGCCCGCGGACGAGAGCGACGGCCTTCTCGACAAGATGCTCGGCACCGCGCCCGCCCCGCCGGCCCGTGGCGCGGCCCCCAAGCCGGAGGAACCGCCGGCCGTCTCCGTCGCCCCCCCCACCGGCGCACCGCCCGTGACGCCCGCGGACGAGGACGAAGACCTCCTGCTCAACGTCCTTCCGCCCCCGGATGCGAAGCCCAAGGACGACCCGCTGCGTGCGCCTCGGGCCGCGGCCGACGAGTCGCAATCGCTGCGCGACCTCCTCAACCTCAAGCCGCCGCCTCCGGACGACGTCGTCGAAGCGGTCAAGCCGGCCAGCCGCACGGCCACCAAGTTCACCGCCGCCGCGCCGCGCAAGCCGGCGCCGGCCGCGGGCCCGGGCCTCGATCTGGCCGCGCTGGCCGAAGATGCCTTTGCCAGCGCCGACTCGCCCGCGCCCGTCCCCGGCCGCCTGATCGAAGACGTCCCCGAGCCCAACGCCGCCGCCTCCGCCGAAGCGCCGGTGATCGACGGGCCCACGACGACCGCCCCCATCGAGGCCGCCTCCGGGACCCGCGGCTACGGGCCCTACCAGCTCCTCGAGCGCGTCGCCGTCGGCGGCATGGCGGAGGTCTTCCGGGCCAAGCGCACGGGCGTCGAGGGGTTCGAGAAGGTGGTCGCGGTCAAGCGCATCCTGTCCCATCTCTCCGACAACAAGGAATTCGTCGACATGTTCATCGACGAGGCCAAGATCGTGGCCGGCCTCGCCCATCCCAACGTCGCGCAGATCTTCGACCTCGGCAAGCACGAGAAGAACTACTGGATCGCGATGGAGTACGTGCACGGGCGGGACCTGCGCACGATCATGAGGCGGGCCCGGGAGCACGGCCTGCGCATCCCCCTGGACATCTCGACCTACGTGGTGAGCAAGGTCTGCGCCGCCCTCGAGTACGCGCACCGCAAGAAGGACGAGAAGGGCCAGCCCATGCTCATCGTCCACCGGGACATCAGCCCCCAGAACATCCTCATCTCGTTCGAAGGCGACGTGAAGCTGACGGACTTCGGCATCGCCAAGGCGGCGAGCAAGGCCTCGACCACGGACAAGGGCGCGCTGCGCGGCAAGCTCCTGTACATGAGCCCCGAGCAGGCCTGGGGCAAGCCGATGGACAAGCGCTCCGACGTCTTCTCGCTCGGTATCGTGTTCTACGAGATGCTGACCGAGCAGAAGCCGTTCCTGGGGACGTCGGAGATGAGCATCCTGGAGACGGTGCGCGAGTGCCGCGTGCCGCCCCCGACCACCATCAACGACAAGATCCCGGAGAAGCTCGAGCGCGTGGTGATGAAGGCCCTCGAGCGCGACCCCGAGGTGCGCTACCAGGACGCGGGCGAGATGCTGCGCGACCTGGAGCGCGTCCTGCACGAATGGCAGCCCGCCACCGCCAGCGGTCTGGTGCGCTTCCTGGAGATCCTCTTCGACGAGCACGAGCGCGGAGAGCGGACGCCGCCCGACGGCGAGGGCGCGCACGGGGCCGGCCCGGCGGAGATCGAAGAGCTGCAGGAGTCGCCCGCGGAGCCGCCGCCGGCGGAGGCGCCTCCCCCGGCGCCGGCCAAGGACCCGATGTCCATCCAGAAGCTGCTCAAGCGGTTCGGCATCAAGTAGAGGAGGACGTCTTCATATGGCGTTGTCGAAGGAGCAGGAGCAGTTCTATCAGACCACGCTCGACATGACCCGCAAGCAGATCACCGAACTGAACACCCAGATCGAGGAGGAGCTGGCGAAGGTCAAGGAGCGCCTGGCCGAGCTGCAGAACGCGAAGAACGCGGCCAAGCAGATCTACGACGGCGCCTGCAAGATGCTGGGCGTCGAGAACGATCTCGAGAAGGAGGACGTGGCCGCGGAGTAGCGCGCGCCTCCCTCCATGGCCTGGTTCCGCAAAGAGCACGAGCCGCTGCCTGCGCAGGAGCAGGAGAGCCGCGTCCCCGAGGGGCTCTACGTCAAGTGCAACGGGTGCAAGGAGACCATCTATCGCAAGGAGGTCGTGACCAACCAGGCGGTGTGCCCGCGGTGCTCCTTCCACTTCCGCATCTCCGCCCGCGAGCGCCTGTCCCTCCTCTGCGACACGGTCTGGGAGGAATTCGACCAGAACCTCGCCAGCAGCGATCCGCTGCATTTCAAGGACACCAAGCTGTACGCGGACCGCCTCCAGGACAGCAAGGCCAAGACGGATTGCTACGACGCGCTGGTGAGCGCGGTCGGGACCATGGGCGGGCTCTCCGCCGTGATGGCGGTGATGGAGTACGGGTTCATCGGGGGCTCGATGGGCGTGGTGGTGGGCGAGAAGGTGACGCGTGCGATCGAGCGCGCCCTCCGTGAGCGCCTGCCCCTCCTGGTCGTGTCCTGCTCGGGCGGGGCCCGCATGATGGAGGGCACGCTGTCGCTCATGCAGATGGCGAAGATCTCGGCCGCGCTGGCTCGTCTGGATTCCGCGCGGCTGCCGTTCATCTCGCTGATGACCGATCCCACGACGGGCGGCGTCACCGCGTCGTTCGCGATGCTGGGGGACCTGAACGTGTCCGAGCCCGGCGCGCTCATCGGCTTCGCCGGGCCCCGCGTGATCGAGCAGACCATCCGGCAGAAGCTGCCGGAGGGATTCCAGCGCGCGGAGTTCCTGCTCGAGCACGGCATGCTCGACATGGTCGTGGACCGCCGGAACCTGAAGGCGACGCTGGTGAAGTCGTTCAAGTTCCTGCTGAACTAGCGCCGCGCATGTCCGACTTTCGCGGCTTCGCCGAGCGCGCGCTCCTCCTGTCCCTCGCCATCGGGACCGTGGCCGCCATCCTCTTCGTCGGCCTCAACGACCTGCAGCCGGTGGAGACGCCGAAGACCTTCGCCCTCGCCTTCCTGGAGTGGAGCCTCCTGTTCTACGGCGTCATCCTCTCCCTGCTGCTGCTGGCGGTGTGGGCGGGGGCGCGCGGCGCCACCCGTGTCGCGCCCCGCGTCGGCCTCCTCGGGCACGTCCCCGATGCCGCGCTGGCCCTGGGGGCGGCCGCGTTCCTCGTCGCCTGCGCTCTCCAGAACCGCAAGGCGTTGGCCGGGGTGTTCGACCTCGGCGGGCCCGCGCGCTTTCGCTGGCTGACGCCGTTCGCGCTCGGTCTCGCTGCGGCCGCGATCGTGCTCTGCGCCCTGCCCGCACGCCGGGCGCGGATCGCGCGGCGCGCGCTGGCCGCGCTGGCCATCGCGTCGGCGCTGCTCGCGTTCCTGCCCGAGCGCGCGACCGGCGCGACCCACGTGCCGCCGCCGCGGCCGGTCGGGTCACGCGACGCGGCCGCGCGTCTCCTGGTCTTCGGCATCGACGGCGCGGATTGGAAGCTGATCGACAGGCTCATCGCCCGCGGCGACCTGCCCTCCATCGCCGCCCTGCGCCGCCGCGGGGCGTGGGGCGACCTCGAGACCCTCTTCCCCACCCGCTCGCCCGCGGTCTGGACCACCATCGCCACCGGCCAGCCGCCGGATCGGCACGGCGTGGACAGCTTCACCAGCCCCCGCGTGGCCGGCATCCAGGGCGTCTTCCGGCACCGCCAGCGGCCGCGCGGCATCGGTTTCGGCTGGCTCAATGCGATCCTCGAGGAGAAGGGCTTCATCGTCGACGGCCCGATCACGAGCAGCACGCGGCGCGTGCCCGCCCTGTGGAACCTGGCCAGCGAAGGCGGCTCGCCGATCGCGGTGGTCGACTGGTGGGCGACGTGGCCGGCGGAGCCCGTGCTCGGGGTCCTGGTCAGCGACCGCGTGAACTTCTGGCGACAGGCCGAGCGCGGCCACCCCCCGGAAGATTCCGATCTCACCTATCCGCCCGCCCTCCAGGAAGAGATCCGCAAGCTGATCCTGCCGCCGGAAAAGGTGACGATCGACGAGGCGCGCCCGTTCCTGGACGTCACGCCCGCGGAGTTCGCGTCGATGATGGCGGGCCCGTTCCGGGGCAAGACCGTGGAGTCGGAGTTCAAATACCTCTACTCCATGTACGAGACGGACCGCCGCGTGGCCCTGCACGTCATCGAGGGGACGCGGAAGCAGTACGGCGCGCCCGCCGACCTCATGGTGCTGCTGCGCACGGTGGACATCGCCTGCCACAGCGCGATGCAGTACTCGGAGCTGGTGGACGACCACCTGGGCGCGCCGCCCGCGGACGTCGAGCGCTTCGGGCGGGTGGTGAGCGAATCGTATCGGGCGGTGGACCGCGCGCTCGGCGAGGTCATGGCCGCTTTCGGCGACGCCAACGTGGTCGTCGTCTCCGATCACGGGTTCGCGCTGGAGACGACGGGCGTGGGCGCGGAAGAGACCCGCCTGTACCACCACATGCTGAAGCCGCCGGGAGTCTTCCTGGCCGCCGGACCCGCGTTCCGGCCCGGCCACTACGAGGGCATCTCCGTCTACGACATCCTGCCCATGCTGGTCGTCCTCAAGCGGCTGCCCCTGGCCGAGAACCTGCCCGGCCACGTCCACGAGGAGGTCTTCGACCCCGCCTTCCTGTCGTCCGCGCCCATCCAGCGCGTGGCCGCGTACAACCGGCGAGGGTCGCCTCGCGGGGCGGGAGCGGGCTCGGCCGCGGACGAGGAAGCGCTGGAACGGCTGCGCGCGCTGGGCTACATCAAGTAGCCGAGCGCGCGCGGGCCCCGTCGCCGCTCAGTACGCGATCCCCTCTTTCTTCGCCTGCTCCTTGAGCGCGCCCACCACCGCCTCGTCGAAGGAATCCCTGGGGGCGCCCGCGGCCAGCTGCTCCTCGCGCTGCTTGCTCAGCTCTCGGATCCGCGACTGCAAGGTCTCGCGTCGCACCTTCTGCTGCTGCAGGAAGGCCAGGGCCTGCGCCTCCGTCTTGCCCTGCAGGACGGGCGGCGCGGAGGGCAGCGCCTTCCGCTGCTCGGCGACGGGCAGGTCCACGAGGTCGTGCTCCGCGATGCGATCGCGCGCCGCGAAGTAGCCGGCGGCTTCCGTCGCCATCGGCGCGGCCATGGCCTTTCGCGCCGCGAGCTTCGTCTCCGTGTCGTGCCGCTCGGCCACGCTCCCGCCGGCCACGACGGTGGAGGCCATCTCCGCGTTCAGCCGCGCGAGCTCCGCGTCCGCCGACGTCACCCGCACCGGCATCCCGCCCTGGCCGTCGATCTGAGCGTACTGGCCCGCGCCCGCGGCCGCGATCTCACGCCAGACCTGCGCGGTCTGCGCGTCCTGGCCGCATTGGATCGACTCCACCACGATGCCGCGCTGGCGCGCCTCGCCCACGTGGCGCCGGTAGTCGAAGCCGTCCTGGTAGTCGAGGTGGGGCGGCGCGTCCCCGACGAGCACGATCATCTTCAGCGAGCGCCCGGACGACCACGTCAGGCGGTGCACGGCGTCGTGCATCGCCGCGGAGACGTGCTCGGGCCCGTCGCCCCCGCCCTCCGCCCGGAAGGCGGAGAGATGGCCGAACACCTCGTCCATGTCGCCGGTGAAGTCGTAGGTGCGCGTCACGTATTCGTCGCCGAGGTCGCGATAGGCGACGAGGGCGATGCGCAGGTCGGGGCGCGGCCGGCCCTCGCCGATGCGGCGCGCGATCGACCAGATGCGGCGCTTGGCGCCGTCGATGAGGCCGCCCATGCTGCCCGTCGTGTCCAGCACGAATGCGACCTCCACCCGCGGGCCGGTCTGGGACGCCGGCGGCTTCGCGGTGACGGCGGGCGACGACGCGGCAAGCGCAAGAGCCAGAAGGACAACGCTCATGACGGCACCTCCGCGGACGATACAGACGGCGCCGCCCCTCTATTCCGCGGCGCGCCACGCAATTCGCGCGTGGTAGAGTCGCAACGCCTTGCCGCGCATCGATCTCAACGCGGACGTGGGCGAGGGCTTCGGGTCCTGGGCCATGGGCTCCGACGCCGAGCTTCTCGCCCTGGTGACGTCCGCGAACGTGGCCTGCGGTTTCCACGCGGGAGACCCGGCGGTCATGGACCGCACCGTCGGCCTGGCCGTGCGCGCGGGGATCGCCCTCGGCGCCCATCCCGGCCACGCCGACCTGCGGGGATTCGGCCGCCGGCCCATCCAGGCCGCCCCGGAGGACATCGAGCGCGACGTGCTCTACCAGGTCGGCGCCCTGCAGGCCTTCGCCCGCGCTCACGGCACGCGTGTCGTGCACGTCAAGCCGCACGGCGCGCTCTACAACCAGGCCGCGGAGGACGAGACGGTGGCGCGCGCGATCGTGCGCGGCGTGGCGCGGGCCGGCCGCGAGCTGATCCTGGTCGGCCTGGCCTCGACGGAGCCGATGCGGCGGGCCGCGCAAGCGGAGGGGCTGCGCTTCGCCGCGGAAGCGTTCGCGGATCGCCGTTACACCGCCGCCGGCACCCTGCAGTCGCGCCGCGAGCCCGGATCCGTCTTGACCGATCCCGCCCAGGCCGCCGCCCAGGCCGTGAAGATCGCGACGGAGGGACGAGTGATCGCGACGGACGGCCGCGAGATCACGCTGCAGGCGGACACCTTGTGCCTCCACGGTGACAACCCGGCGGCGGTGGCCAACGCGGCCGCCGTCCGCCGCGCGCTGGAGGCCGCGGGCGTGGCCGTCCAGGCCCTGGCGGGGTGAGCGCAGAGCGGGCGCGGGTCCTCCCCGTGGGGGATGCCGCCCTCACCGTCGAGCTGGGCCGCACCCTCGATCCCGCGCTGAACGTCCGCGTGCGCGCCCTCGACGAAGCCGTGCGCGCGCGTCCGTTCCCCGGCCTCCTGGAGTCCGTCCCCGCCTACGCGTCGCTCCTCGTCGTCTACGATCCCGCGCGCATCTCGTTCGCCGACGCGCGCGCCGCGCTGGACGGCATGCTCGACCTGCCCGCGGCCGCGCCCCGGCCGGGCTCACGCCACGTCGTGCCCGTCCGCTATGGCGGCGGCGACGGGCCCGACCTGCCCGAGGTCGCGCGCACGTGCGGCCTGTCCGAGCGCGACGTGATCAA